>DATLNC010000077.1:0-27980 GCA_035536935.1 Thermoanaerobaculia bacterium | reverse complement strand
GCACAGCAAGCTGCGCCTCGTCGTGATTGTCTCCGGACGCTCGCCCCCGGAGGGGACGATACTCTTCTAGCCTGGGGTTTCAACCCCAGGCTGCACATCGCGCCGAGCCTTGACCTCCTGCCGCAGCCGCTCCAGGAAGGCATCGACCGTCATCTTGCCCAGGTCGGTGCCGGAGCGGTGGCGCACGGCGACCTCGCCGGAATCGCGCTCGGCATCCCCGACCACGAGCATGTAGGGGATCTTCTTCACCTGGGCATTGCGGATCTTCTTCTGCATCCGCTCCGAGGAGAGGTCGACCTCCACCCGCGCGCCGCCGGTGGCGGTCGGGACATCGGCGCCGAAGATCTTCGCCTTCACCTCCAGGGCGTAATCCACGTGGCGGTCCGAGATCGGGACGATCATGGCCTGGACCGGCGCGAGCCAGGTCGGGAAGGCGCCGGCGTAGTGCTCCAGCAGGAACGCCACGAAGCGCTCGTGCGAGCCGAGCGGCGCCCGGTGGATGACGTAGACCGGATGATCGGCGCCGTCCTCCCCGATGTAGCGCAGGTCGAAGCGCTCGGTCGCCAGGAAATCGAGCTGGTTCGTCGAGATCGCGTACTCGTTGCCCACCACGCTCTCGATGATGAAGTCGATCTTGGGGCCGTAGAAGGCGGCGTCGCCCGGGCTCTCCTCGAAGGGCAGCCCCGACTCCTCCATGGCCTCGCGCACGATCTTCATGGCCGCCAGCCACTGCTCCGGCTCGTTGACGTACTTGTCGAGCTTGTCCAGGTCCGGCATCGAGAAGCGCATGAAGTAGTCCTGGATCTGGAGGAGATCGTAATAGCGCGCGTGGAGGCTCATCACGCGCTTGAACTCCTCCTTCGCCTGGTCGTGCGTGCAGTAGATGTGCGCGTCGTTCTGGGCGAAGCCGCGCACCCGCATCAGCCCGGTGAGCACGCCGCTCGCCTCGTAGCGATGGCACACGCCGTACTCCGCGAGCCGCAAGGGCAGCTCCCGGTACGACCGGTTCGTGGACGAGAACACGAGGTGATGGTGCGGGCAGTTCATCGGCCGCAGGTAGAACTTCTGCCCCTCGATGTCGATGGGCGCGTACATGTCGTCCTTGTAGTACGGCAGGTGGCCCGACCGGTAATAGAGGTCCTCCTTGGCGAGGATCGGGGTCACGACCGCCTGATAGCCGTCGCGGCGCTCCTCCTCCGTGGCCAGCTTCTCCAGCTCCTTGCGCAGCACGGCGCCGTTCGGCAGCCAGAGCGGCAGGCCGGCGCCGACGTCGTCCGCGAAAGTGAAGATCTCCAGCTCCTTGCCCAGGCGGCGATGGTCGCGGCGCTTGACCTCCTCCAGCCTCTGGACTTCGGCCTTCAGCTCCTGGTCGTTCGCATAGGCGAGACCGTAGATCCTCTGGAGCTGCGGGTTCTTCTCGTTGCCGCGCCAGTAGGCGCCGGCCACGTTGAGCAGCTTGAACGCGCCGATCTCCCCTGAATGCTCGACGTGCGGACCGCGGCAGAGATCGACGAACGAGCCGGTCTCGTAGAAGCTGACCTGGTCGACTCCTTCACCGTCCGTAGAGGCTGCCATCGAATCGTCGCCCGTCTCCTTGGCGACGGCGGTCGTGCCCTTCTCCTTGAGCAGTCCCAGGAGCTCGACCTTGAACGGCTGGGCCGCCTCGCTCATGTAGGAGATCGCCTCGTCGATGCCGATCTCCCGCCGCACGTAGGGGAGCCTCGCCTTGCGCAGCTCGCGCATCTTCTCCTCGATGCGGGGAAAGTCCTCCGCGCTCAGGGACTGCGGCAGGTCGATGTCGTAATAGAAGCCGTTGCGCGTCGGCGGCCCGACGCCGAACTTGGCCTCGGGCCAGAGCTGCTGGATCGCAGCGGCCATCAGATGCGCCGCCGAGTGGCGCATCCGGAAAAGCTGGGGATTTTCATCAGTCTGTTTGCGTGCCATGGCTCATCGCCTCCGGAGCCGGGCATCATACCGCACCGTCTGTACTTAGTGCGTGTGGGCTTCCCGGGGGTCGCGCGCCCGGTACAGGATGACCTGGACGGGCTCCAGGGTGACCAGCCCCTCGAGAATCATGGCATCCAGCTCGGGCAGGAAGGCCTCGATCTTCTCTCTGGAATCCACGATCTCGATCACGATGGGCAGGTCCTCGGACAGGCGCTGGATCCGGGCCGTATGGATCAGGTTGTGGGCGCCGTAACCCTCGATGCCGCGCACGACCGTGGCGCCGGCCAGCCCCTTCTCACGGGCGCACTGGACCACCGCCTCGTAGAGCGGAGCGCCATCCCAGCGGTCCGAGTCCCCGACAAAAATGCGGACGAGCAAGCCTTCGCCTTTGAGCTTCATCAGTCGGGCCCTTATCGGATGTCAAATCGCGGGCGTCAATCGGGAAGAATGGGCAGGAGGGCCGCTGGTTTGGGCGGCAGGTTGCACGGCAGATCGAGCGGCACCAGGATCCGCCGGGTCAGGATCTCCTCCTGGCGGCTCACCATCTGTGCGAGCGTCATGGAAGCGAGCAGGTTCTCGACCGCGCTCTTGATCTCCAGGAAGCACTCGCGGATGACGCAGTGCTCGGTGCCGACCTCGATCGTGCACGGCAGCGCGAGGATCTGGTCGATCGGGGTCGTCTGCCCCTCCAGCGTGACCAGGATGTCGCGCAGGTTGATCTCCGAGGCCGGCCGGCCGAGCATGTGCCCGCCCTGGGGACCGCGGTTCGAGGCGATCAGCCGGTCCTTCGACAGCAGAGCCAGGATCTGGCGCAGGTAGGGCTCGGGGATTCCCTGGCGCTGCGCGATCTCATGGCTGTTCACCGGGCAGCCGCGCCCGCTCTGCATGGCGATATAAAGCATCGCGCGAATACCGTATTCGCCTTTGGTGGAAATCTTCATATGAGCCGGCGAAGTGCCTGCCTCCTGATTTGTTACCTCATTCTAACACACGGGCCCGGGTTGCGGCTCTTCCCCCGGCCAGGAGGTTCGGAAGAGGAGCGAGGTCCCGCAGGTCGCCCGCGCCGCGTCCGCGGGTGAGGTGGAGCGCGCGCATGCCCACGGCCTGCGCCCCCTCGACATCCTCCAGCCGGCCGTCGCCCACGTGCAAGGCCGCGCCCGCCGGAAGGTCCAACCGCTGCAGCGCCGACTCGAAGATCCGCGGGTCCGGCTTCTCCACGCCGACGTCCGAGGAGTAGACCAGGGCGTCGAACAGGCGGGCGAGCCCCAGGCTCTCGAGGACCTCCGGGAGCCGGTGGTCCCAGTTGCTCACGACTCCCAGCTTGAGCCCCTGGGCGCGGAGGGCGGCGAGCGTGTCGCGCACGTCCGGGTAGACCTCCCAGGAATCGGCCCGGGCAAAGCGGGCGAAGAGCTCGGCCGCGGCAAAGCGGGAGGGGGGCGGAGCGTCCAGATGCTCGCACAAGCGTTCCAGGAACCGTTTCCACCATCCCGCCGGGCCTTCCGGGTGGGACGTGAAGCGGTCCCGAGCCGGATCGGCCACGCAGGCGAGCTCCTGCCAGACCAGCCGGACCAGCCGCCCCGCCTCGTCCGGAGCGATGCCCACGCCGTGCCGGCCGAGCACCTCGGCATAGATCTCTCCCAGCCGGGGGCAGTGGATCAGCGTGTGGGTGACGTCGAAGGTGACGGCGCGAATGATCGGGACGGGAGGCGTGCTTGCGCTCACCTGGGGAGGATACACGCAACCTTGCCCCGTCCGCCTCCGTACCCAGGGAACATTCAGCCTTTTTCCGGGGGGCCAATCCCCCCAAGGAGGAACAGCATGGCTTTTCAGGTCAAGGAACTGATGGTCGCATTGCAACCGAGCCGCATCGCCTGCGGCAACACGGAAGCCCAGTGCCCCGCCGTCTCGGCCCTGCTCTTCTGCGGCAACACGGAGGGCAATTGCCCCACCGCGTCTGCGCTCGGCTTCGCCGCCCCCGACTCCCGGCGTAATCTGGAGCTGCTCCGCCGGGATCTGGCTGAGCGCAGGGGCCTCTCCGCGAACTGAGCCCTCACCCCCATCCCCTCTCCCGGCCGCACGCCCGGACCCCCGGGAGAGGGGGCCGACTGGGTGAGGGCTGCAGGGCACGGCGACTTCTGAGCGCGCCCTCTCCGAAAGGTTTTCACTACCCGAAGATCCAGGCGATCCGGGCCGAGAACGTTACGTAGAGTTTTCAGGTTCTCCCGAACAGGCAGATGCCGGACCAGGGACGCGATGCGGAAAAACCCGGCGCCTCCAGTCTCGCGAAGAGGCGCATCCAGAGCGACAGCCGCTTCAGGCGCAGGCCGGTCTTGAGCATCGAGCGCACCTCGAGCGGCTTCCAGCCATAGGGGACGAAGAACTCCGGTCCTTCCTCGGGGCCCCATTTGAGAGGCGCGTTCGCCCGGTCGAGCTGGCGCCCCATCTTCTTCTGGAGCATGCGAACGAGCGGCGGCGAAGCGAGGTCCGTAGCCCAGCGCTGGAAGGTCGGAGCCGTGGCGAGGTCCTGGGCCAGCGAGGCGACCTCCTCCTCCGTCAGGTAGACCAGGAGCCCTTCCGAGAGGATCATCACCTTCCGCACCCTGACGCCCAGGCGCGCGAACAGCTCGCGGCGGCTGTCCACGTCCGACAGATCCAGGCGGACCCGTTCCAGCCCGCAGACCGGCCTCTCGCCGCGGAGGACCTCCTCCTTGTAGGTAATCAGCTCGGGGAGGTCCACCTCGATCCATTGCAGGGAGGAGGGCAGCTCCATCCGGTACGGCCGGGCATCGAGACCGGCGGCGAGATTGATCACCATGTCCGCGCCGTGGCGGACCTCCTGGAGGATGAGCTGATCGATCAGCCAGGTGCGGGCCGTCCAGGACCACAAATGCCGGCCCGAGAACGGGATGGACGCGGCGATCTGCTCGCCGCGCTCGCCCGCCAGCCGCCGGGCGAACGGGTCCCGGAACACGGCATCGGGGCGCTCGCTCTCGATCGCCCGGAACACCGCGACCCAGCGCGCCGTATCCGAAACGTTGCGGATCAGGGGCTCGTTTGTCATGGCTCCCCCAGGACGCGAAGCGTGGAATCATCCGGCAGGCCAAGCCAGATCTGGCGCTCGCTGTCGAGCTCCAGCGTCGCTTCCACTTCGAGCTCATCGGTCATATAGAGGAGCACCCGCATGCCCGGATGGAGCGAGTCGCCCAGGCTCCGGATGTCCCGCAAAGAGCCCTGGATGGACAGGATGTACCTGCCATCCCCGGTGGCGGCGTTGCTGTCGAAGTAGATGCGCGGAAGATCGGCCACGTCAGACCGGATCATAACCCAGCTAGAATTGATCCATGGATGGAACACGCAGACAGGACATCCGCCCTGGGCTCACCGTCGAGATCGTCCTCAAGCAGGACCAGAGGACGGGCAAGCTGACCCGCGGCATCGTGCAGGAAATCCTGACCCCCTCGCCGACGCATCCGCACGGCATCAAGGTGCGGCTGACGAGCGGGGCTGTCGGGAGAGTGAAGGTGATCGTCTCGTAAGCAGGTCAGTGGCAGTGACGGACCTCGACGGAGCCCTCGACGCTCCCGCCGTCCGCCGTCCTGCAGCTCACGTCGAGCTTGCCGCTCAGGTCCTGAATCTCATTGACCCGCCAGCCCGTCGGCTCCACGACCAGCTCCAACCTCTCGCACATGTCCGGGCGGAAGACCACGCCGGCCGTGCCCGGCAATCCAGCGACGCCGACGACGCGAAGGCCAGGCCCGTCCAGCGGATCGACCACCGCGCGCAAGACGACCGGCGAGCCGTCGGAGGCCTCTGAGCCCTCTGAGGCGAGAATGAATCCGAAGAACTGCTCGTGCTCGCCTGACAGGCAGGCGTTCGGCTTCCAGGCGACCGGCTCCCCCTGGGGAGCGCGGACGGCGAGCTCCCCCGAGACCGACGGGCTGGCCACGTCCTTCGCATCACGGAGGGCCGAGGACAGTCCACAGCCGGAAAGCAGGAGGGCAAGGACGAGGATCAGTGGCATTGCGGAAGGTTAGCCGAACGGCGTCCGGCTGAAAAGGTGTGGGCGCCTCAGGCTTTAACTTCTATTTACCACGGCTGCCGCAACCTGCACGTACCTGAACCGTACCCGAGGCAGGGGTTCATCCCAGAGTCCCTTTTCGGGGAGATCTCCCCAGGAGGTTCGGCATGGCGTTCCGAGTCACGGATCTGATGTTCGTAGTAGACCCCTCCACGCCCATTCCCATGCATCTCACCTGCGGCCCGCTCTCGGTGGACACCACCTGTGTCCCGCTGCCTCCACGAACCAGCCCTGCACCGAGAGACAGGTCGACTGCGGCTTCGTGACCGACACCAACTGCGCAGACCCATCCTGCGCCTTGGATTCTGCCCGCTTGAGCGCCGTCACCGACTCCGGCCGGAACCTGCGGCAGCTCCGGCTGCAGCTCGCTGAGATCCGGGAACGAGGGGAGTGTCGCTGAATTGATATGGACGAGATCGTTGCCGGGGCGGAGATGGTGCTCCGCTCCGGCAATGTCGCTGTAAGCCCTATCCCGGTTTGTCGTAGTGTGCCGTCGATAAGCACCCGCATCTCGGCTGCATCCAAGTCCACCGCACGATCCCTCGACGATGCCTGGCAGCCAGAAGGCCTGACTCTGACCAGTCGGAAAGCCAGCAGCAACTCAAGCCTCAGCCGCGAGCGACGCCAGCAAGGGAAGGTCGTAAACAGTAGATAACTCACAATTATCCTTCTCAGCCCTTCCAGGGAACCGGACTCAGATCTTTCCAACGTGTTGGACCGAGAGCCTACCCGAATCCTGATTCTCGCGGCGAATCCGTTTGGATTCGAACGACTCCGCCTCGACAAGGAAATTCGAGAAATCCAAAGCGGCGTGGAGCATGCGAGGGTTCCCTTCGATTTTCGGCAAGGCTCGGCAACTCGCCCTAGCGACCTCAGCCAGAAGCTTCTGAAGCTCCAGCCTCAGCTCGTGCATTTCTGTGGCCATGGCCGAGAGGAGGGGATCATCCTTGAAGATGAGGCCGGGGCGCCAAAATTCGTGGAGGCCAGCGCTCTAGCCGCCGTATTTAAGCTTTTCTCTCAAAAGATCCGTTGCGTCGTTCTGAACTGCTGCCTTTCGCGTGCCCAAGCCAAGGCCATCTCTGTCCATATTCCCTTTGTCATAGGGATGAACGCTCCGATCAGCGATGATACCGCCATCGCCTTCTCAGTCGGCTTCTATGAAGCCCTCGGCGAGGATTTTGAGATCGGCTTTGCGTTTGAATATGCGCTCGCCAGGCTCAGGCTCGAAGGGCTACCCGACTTCGAGGTGCCCGAGATCTTCGTCAAGGGCGAGGCCATCACCTTGGAGCCGAAAGACTCCGGCCGTCCGCAGGACACGCTGGAACCCACTTCTCAGGCAACGGACGGCGGTTCACTGAAGAATACCGCTCGCTGGCCTGCCTCCGTGGAAGACCTGGACAGCCTCACCCGCGAGGAATTCGAGCGCTTCTCCCTGGAGATTCTGGAGTCTATGTATCAGGGTTTCAACCTCCGCTTGGAGCCAATAGGGCTCATCGAGGTGCAAGAGGCGGACTCCGAAGCCCAATATCTGCTGGGAATGGGACCCCGTGAATCCAAGGTGGTATTCCGCATCTGGCTGGAAATCAAGCATAGGTCGGAGCGCAACATAGAGAAGGTCGAACTCGCCTCACACATCGTCGATGCGCTGATCGACAACGTTAGCAAGGTCATCCTAATCACTAACCGGACGTTCACTAGAGCCGTCTACGCGTGGCTGCACGATTTCTCGGCGAGAACGGGCCTTCAGTATCAACTCATCGACGGCATGGCTCTCCTGCGGCACGCTCGGGCCTTCCGGTCGGTACCCGCGGGCGACTCGCCCGACCGGTCGGATACCGTGACCGGCGACGCTCCTGCACCGGTCGATCAACCCGGCTCGCCGGATTTGACGCTCAAGTGCTGGTTCTCCCTGTCTCCCCTTGACCGCCGCCCTGAGGCGCTCTATCAGATTCCCATTGCTCCGCGTCCGGAGAGGCCCCTGTACCTGGTCGTCGACGTGGTTGGATCGAGCCGCCTGGAGCCCTGCAGGATCGAGCTTCGGGCAACGATCGACGGCCTACACGCTCTCCCCGTAACGCAGGGAGCCCAGGCCCGACTCATCAGCGCGGGCGAGCATGTGCGCCAGATGTTCGTGATCTGGCCGAATGTTTCCGACAGACCGACGGTTCCACAGATCAGCGTGGATGTTCAAGCAGGCCGGCCGCTCGAAATCGAGCGGTTTTTCCTGAACTCGGTCAAGATGCCGCCGACCGTCCTTGCTGACGGTGAGTTGCGCAGCCAATCCAGGGCTCTCGCCACGGTCTTTGCCAAGCTCGATCGATGGAAAGCGCTAGGAGAGTTCTTCTCGGCGCTTGTGGTGGCTCCGCCAGGTCTTGGGAAATCGAGGATCATGGCGATCGTCCGACAGCGCTGTCAGTCGGAGGGTATCTCAGAGATCTTCCTTGACTGCGAATCCGTGTCTACGGACGTAGATCTGCTGAGGCACCTCATTCAGCATGTGCTCCCCTTCTCGCCAGGCTTCCTGGACGCCGATTTGGCGGAACCCGTCCAGCGCTGGTGCCTCAGCGTCGGCATGGCCCAGGAGGTGGCCGCCCAACTTGCCGAGGATCTCTGCACGGGCACGGGCAAAAGGCTCGGCGCCGCCAACGACCGCGTCGAGGTCGCCATGGCCCTGCTCGGTCATGAAGCGCGGTTCCGGCCCCTAGCACTCATCGTCGAAGATCTGCACAAGGCCTCCCCTTCGCTCCTTTCGTTCCTGTCTACGTTGATCTCGCGTCTCACCTCTTCGGGAACTACGAACGCAATCCTCGTCGCTTCGACCAGGCCCTTCTTCCATGGCGCAGCCAACCTCCGCTCGGAGTGGCTCGCAGGGCTGAGCAGCATGGGATCCGTCGACAAATCCATTGTTCTGGAGTTGGAGCCGCCCTCGAAGAGAGAGGCGCGCGAGCTTCTCCAGGCCAGCATCGTGGGCTTCGAGGAGCATCAGGCGGAGGCGCTCGTCGAAACCGTCGGCTCCTCGCCGTTCTCCCTCCGCGAGAGCGTTCTCTTCTTAGTCGCGCGACTGCATCTCGAATCCATCAACCTGGGAGACCGCCTGGCTCTCGCTCTGGTAGACCCCGGGAGTCTCCGTCTAGCTTCCATGTCGGACGAGCTCGCCAACGCGACGGAACAGCGGATCCAGCTTCTCTTCGAAAATCAACCCGACTGGCTCCAGTCACTGCTTCTCGCGGGCGCGATCTTCGGACGTCGATTCCCCCTCAACCTCATCCTGGACGCGATTCACATCGACGATGACGAGGCCCTCGGCCACTCTCTCGACACCTGCTCAAGCTGGAGTCTCCTGTCCTCGTCTTCGGGAGCCGGAGGCTGGCTAGAATTCGATCACGATCTGGTCCGGGAAGCCGTCCTGACGACGGGCTCCTCGCGCTCCAGAGCGAAAATGGCGCGAGCCGTCCTCGAAACCCTCGGACCAAGAGCCCAGCCGCAGATCCGCAGCCGGTTAGCCTATCAGGCCGAGCTTCCCGAAGCCTGCCTTGCCGCCATCGACGAGGCGAAGGCGCTGGCGCACGCGGAAGGCCGCGTTGCCGACGTCGTGGAGCTCAACCAGCTCGCGATCCAGGTCCTCGATCCGGATGTGGCAGAGGGCGTGCTGAGCGAGCTCTTGAAGACCGGAGAGCAGCACTTCTTGGATCCCGCGTTGCGCAGGCTCGGCACCTGTATCGCGCCGCTGGCCGCGGGCGAAAGGATGAAGAGAGTTCTCCAGCTACTCCTGGAAAATGTGAGGAATCTGTCCACGGTCGGAAGTGGCAGCAGCGGGGCTGTCGAGGCGGCGATCACCGAGGCGCGCCTCATTGCCGAACGGAACCAGGACAAATATTGCATCGCGCAGCTGCTCTATTATGAAGGAAGGATGTGGTTCGAGCGCAACGTCATCGAGAAATCGATGACCCTTCATCAGCAGGCCGAATCCCTGTTTTCCTCCCAGGAACGAAAGAGGGACTCGGCACGAGCCGAGAATCTCATCCGCCAGGCGATATGCCTGCGCAGGACGGGAAACAGGGATGATTCAATTGCATTTCTGCGTGAAGCGGCACGTCAGCGCCCGTATGGAGACTGGCTTCTGATCAGCAAGGTGCGCAGCAACATGGGTGCTGCATACCTGGCATCCGACTGGTCCAACGTTCGCTACCACTGGGAGAGACAGATCCGGCAGGCGGTGCGCAGGGGCCTGATCTCGCGCAAGGTTCATGCCCTAGCTAGCCTGAGCTTCATCGACCTCTTCGAGGGCAAAATAGAGGACGGACTCGCCAGAGCGCAGGAGGCCCTGGAGGATGCCGAGCGCCTGAGGCTCGACAACGAGGTGGTCCGTCTGTGCCTCAATCTGTCGGTGCACTCTATGATGACCGGCGATCCTCCAGGAGGAAGGCTCTACCTGCTCAAGGCGGAGGAACTGGCTCTGAGGCATGGCATCGGCCGGCGCCTGTGGCGGGTGTCGGCGAATCTGGCGACCGTCTATGAGGCCATGGAATTGAGGGAGGATGCGCTGAGCCGCGACCTGCAGTCCCTTCGTCATCTGGCAGAGCCGCTCTCCACGTCCGACTTGATCGGCAGGTCGATTCTGCCTCTGGTCAACGCCCTGCTCCGGGCCAGGATGGACCCTCGATTCACGGCTCTGCTCGAGCATGTGCCCGCGCACTCCGTGACCGTCGCCCAGGGTTACTCGGTCAGGGTGATCGAAGGGCAGAAACACCAGCTCCCCGGGCTGCTCGGCAACTACTGCGTGGACCTTGCCATAGGCCCCAGGTTCCTCCTCACCGAGTAGCAGACGTTTCTCATCGCCTCCGCGAATTCATAGAGAAACCCAAGAGTCGCGTTCAAGCGCCGCCCGTTCCCCTGCGCGTGAGCCATCAGATCGCGGTTGAGCTGGAACGCCAGGATCCAGCAGATGCCGAGAAACAGATCCTGTTCGTCCTCCAGTTCCTCGCTCAGGTGTTTGAACATGACGAGGGGATGGTAGGCTGCCGAGCGATTGCAGTAGTCCCAGATCCAGTGCGCTACATCCACGGGCCCGCAATAATACCCCGCGTGATCGAAGTCGCAGAGGACGGCCCTCCGATGGAGGCTGAGGAAATGCTCCGCCTTCAATGTGCCGTGCGAAAAGGCCGGCATGACCGGGATCAACGGTCTTTCCGCCAGGACCAGCTGCACCACAGCCAGAGCCCTCGTCTGGAAGTCCCTGGGGAGCAGAAAGCCGTGCTCGCGCAGGAATGTCTGAATCCGGAATAGCTCGATCTGCGGATGAATCCGTCGGGTTCTCAAGGCGCCGCCGACCCAGGAAGAATGAATTCCGGCCGAGAGCCTGTCGACCTCCTCCAGGGCCGTTTCATCAGGCCAGGGCCTGCTCGCGAGAACGGCATGGACCCGCTCTCGTGTTGCGGCCGCCTCTACGGAAACGTCGAAGTCGCGGAGACTCAGGAGCGCGTTCCTGGCCAGATCCCGCGCCTCCTCGAAAGAGCTGACGACGATCTCGGTTGCGCATTCCTGAACTAGCAGGCCCGCGTCGAGGTCATACGCCAGGATCTCTGGGAAAAAGGCTTGGCCTTGCAGGCGCAGAGCCATTAGCAGGCGTTCACGGGAGAGGTTCGAGGGTTCTCCCGGATGTGGAATCTCGTGAAGAGAGTTGAGCGAGGTCGGTCGACTGTTATAGACCTTGACGAACACATCTCTGTCGTCCAGGGTGACCGTAAAGCTGAGAGAAGGGCTGGACGATCTGTCCTTGACGGATCGGGCCTTCGCGCTCAGAAGGCGCTCCACCACTGGTACGGCGTCTTGGATACGGAGCCGCCGGAAGCGGTCCTCCGAAGATGCCGGGCAGTTCAGGCCGGAGTAGGTGGAGGGGTTCGCAAGAAGGGATTCCAGACAAGGCCATATGACCTCTGCGCCGAAAGCCTCCCTTGCCCAGGAGGCGGCGTTTCTCCCGAGCCAGAGAGGCAGTTCCGGGCATTTGATGTATGTGGCCATGACGGCGATCAGGGAGAGGGAGGAGCCCCTTTCGAAGAGACTTCCGGTTCGTTCGTCGACTACGACATCCTGAAGCCCTCCCACGCGGGTGGCGATAACTGGGCAGCCGCACATCATCGCCTCGACCGCCGTGATGCAGAATTGCTCACGGAAGGACGGAACGACCACGGCCGTCGATCGCGAGTAGAATTCGGGGAGCGCTTCGCTCTCGATCCGGCCCCAGAAGATCAGGTTGCCCGAGGCGAGCCGGCTTTGAACCATGGGCCGGGCCTCTGCCGAGCGGATGGCCCAGGCCGTGTCGCTCTCACTCCCTCCGATGATCCAGGCATTGAAGGCATTCGGCGGAAGGTTTCCCCAGAGGATTTCCAAGGCGTCAAGGAAGAGCTCAAGCCCCTTCCTTGAGTCTTTCAGCCTTCCGACGTAGGAAAACACTGGCACTGAACGGGCGTCTGGCATAGATGTCGGAGTCCACGGGATAGGGGATGATGACGGCGTTCGTCGAATCGACTTCCGGGTAGAGGCTTTGCAAGGAATGCAGCTCGTCACTGCACACGCACACGAGCCGGGTTGCCTGGCTGAAGACTTCCAACTCACCCGCATCACGAGAGGAGTCCGAGGGGTGAGGCTCCTCTCCGAGCTCCTTGCGAACCCTTCCCAGGGAGAGAATGTGATGCACGTGCGGCTTCACCCCTGATTTCAGGGCCAGAAGCCCGGAGATCCAATTGAAGCTGAGCACGCAGTCATAGGGATCCGAGTCTTGGATGAGGCTCATCGCATTCTGGGACAATTCAGGCTGATATTGCCAGATGTCATGGTGAGACATCTCGAATTCCGGACCGGCCGGAACACGGAAGATCTGGCAGTGGGGTCCGACATTCTCAAAAGAAGGCTTGTCGGGCCGGCTCTTCCTGGTGATGAACGCAACGAAATGTCCCTTGCGCGTGAGATAGCGCCCTGCCTCATACACGAAGAGGTGGGCGCCGCCGTAGCGGTCGTAACCTGGTGGATCGAGTGGATCATCCGCAAGAGTTAAGATGAGAACGCGCATCATCGGATAATTGTGAGTTATAGTCGTCCTGCGAAACTCTGCCCAGTGTAACAGATTCTGGAGGGGAGAACAAGATGGCCTAGCCCTACCTACTCTTTATGCACCTACTCTTTATGCGAAACCGCCTTCGTGGGTGCTTTTCTGCCAGTAGCTTCCGCTGCCCTATCTCTAAGATACCTGTATAAATCTGCGTAGTTGCAATAGAGGTGTGCCCAAGGAGGTGCTGGATGCGCCTGATATCCACTCCTTCTTCCAGCAAAAGCGTAGCCACTGAGTGCCGGAGCATGTGCGGAGTCACAATTAAAACGAGACCGGCGCCGGATGAATGCCTTCGCAGTGAAGCTCGTACAGCCTGCTCCGATAGCCGATTTCCAGTCCGGCTTAAAAAAAAGTACCCTTTACCGTTTTGTGGCTCGGGAGCCAGCGATCGGTACTCACAAAGCACGCTTAGCACTTCGTCATCCCAGAATTGGAGTATCCGCTCTCGCCCACCTTTTCCAAAGATTCTAGCTTGGCCAAGCCGGAGATCCACCTCCGCGGCTGCAAGATTGCACACTTCTGCTACTCTTGCGCCTGTAACAAACAGGAACTCCAGCACTGCAATGTCCCTTACCAATTTCCTGTAAGCTTGCGACCCCATATCTGCAAGCGCTTTTTCGCTGTATAGATACCGAAACAGCCGCTCCAACTCCGCCAACGGCACCGTCCGGGGCAACCGTTTTTTCTCCTTGATGCGTACATCCATCTTCCTGAAGGGATTCACCGCAATCTCGTCTTCCCGCTCCAAGTGATGGAACAGGGCTTTCAGGGTGGCGACCTTCCGCTTGACGCTCTTCTCAGCCAGCGGTCCAAACAAGCTCTTGATGTAGGCGCGAAGGGCGACCTTGTCGATCTGGGCGAGTTCGGTCAGGTCGAGCTCGGTCTCCAGGTAGGTCCGGAACTGCCTCAGGTCGATTGAGTAGGCCTTGAGGGTCTTGGGGCTGAGGTTCTTTTCGTACTGGCAGTGGAAGAGAAATTGTGTAATGGCGTCCTGTACGGTCATCCGATGCCCTCCCAGAAGTCTCGAAGGGCAACATGATAGCGCTGGAGACGGCGACTTGCGATCCGTCAAGACGAACCCCTGCCGCCGCCCCCTGCGGGGCTGGGGAATTTTGGGGGCTCCCACCCCCGGCTGAAGCCGGGGGCTACATGCCCAGTGCCCCTCTGGGGCAAATTGTCGTTGAGCCCAGGAAAGAGCCGTCGCGAGCCGGCCCACATCCGGAACGGCCCCGCAGGGGCCTGGGCATGTTAGCCCGGGGTCAGAGCGCCGCAGGCGCGGCGACCCCGGGTTGCCCGCCCAACCTCCCCAAGCCCCGCGAGGGCGACGGCAGAGGCCCGCGGACCCTATCCCCGCAACATGTGGACCCGGAACCTGATACGCTAGGTACAAAGGGTTCCCTATGGCCGATACCTTTACCAACCTCCTCTACCACCTCGTCTTCAGCACGAAGGACCGGCGTCCGCTGATCACAGACGACATCCGGAAACGCCTCTACGAGTACATGGGCGGGATCATCCGGGGCGAGGGGGGCTGCCTCCTCGAGATCGGGGGCGTGCCGGACCATGTACACATCCTGGCGCGGTTCAAATCGGATGTCTCCGTCGCGGAGATGGTCAAGCGGATCAAGGCGAAGTCGTCGAAGTGGCTGAACGAGCTGCCCGGGCGGCCCGACCGGTTTCAATGGCAGGCCGGGTACGGGGCGTTCTCGGTCAGCGAATCGAGGGCTCCGGCGGTGCGCACGTATATCCAGCGCCAGCCGGAGCATCATGCCCGGGTGTCTCTGCGGGACGAGTTGGCGGCGTTATTGGAGAAGAACGGGATCGAGTTCGACGAGCAGTATCTGCTTGGGTGAGGGTGCCGTCGCCCTTGCAGGGCTTGGGAGTGGGGGGTTGGCTTACCCGGGGTCGCCGCGCCTGCGGCGCTTTGACCCCGGGCTACACGCCGTCGCCCTTCTGGGGCTTGGAGACGTGGCGAGGTAGAACCGGCGAGCCCTGGTCGAAAAGCGCGCCTTCGGGAGCCCCGGAGCACACCTCCACCCCTCCGGAGCCCCTCCAGCGCAACCCCGCCCACTCCCCATGGAAGGACCCTGAGCCCGCATGGCGGGCTCATTCCGGGCGGGGCGGGACGGCGGCGTCCTTGGACTCGGCGGCCGGTGTCCCTTCTAGTTGTCAATGAACCCCCGAACAGGATCACGTCTTCGCGAGCCCCCTCAGCCGTTGGAGCAGCAGCCGGGTGTCGTAGACGCTTTCCGTGGCCAGGAAGATCGTGTCGTCCTCGGCCAGGGTGCCCTTCGTCTCGGGCCAGGCGGCCCCCCGGATGCCCGCTGCCACCGCTTTTGCCGTTCCCGGGTCCGTGGCGATCACGATCGTGTAGGGGCCGGCCGTCGATACGTCCCGGATGAAGGTCTCCATCTTGTTGATGCCGCTCTCGTCCCCCTTCGGAGCCGGCAGACGGTAGAAACCTTCCTTCCGGACGATGCCAAGATCCCTCAGGTCCCGGCTCACACTCGACGGCGTCACTGTGAAACCTAGAGCGCGCAAGGCACTCACGATTTCAACCTGCTTCTTTGCCGGCGTGGTCGCCAGCATCTCGACGATCACCTGGCGGCGCCGGTCCTGGAACTCCCTATGGATCGGCATTTCGACCCTCCTTGCATATGCGGGCAGTCTGGTGGAGCGCAGAGGCCCGTGTCAACGTTCGAGCGCCAGGTGGCGACCGTCCCGATCCCGATGGGGCTCTCCCCACGTCAGATCGGGGGCCTTCCCGTCCCACCCGACGCGGCTCCCGTCAAGCCGGGGATCATCCCCATCCGGCTCGGAGCTCTCCGATCCAGATGGGGGACTCAGGCATCCGGAAGGGGGCCTCGCCAGCGGGATGGCGATCTTCCCGGCCTCGCTCCGGGTGAGCCCCATCCAGGTCCGGATCGCCCCCTTGCGCCTTCAGGCTTCCCGGAGCGCTTCGGGGGTGAGCCCCGCGGCGGATTCGAGGTGCGCGATGGCGGGGAGGATCTCGTCGGTCAGGAGACAGTCGATCGCCACCGCGATTTCGGACTCCACGGCCGGGATCTTCTCGTCCCCCTCGCGGGTTCCCGGCTCCTGGAGATGGCTCCGCAAGGCCCGGAGCCCCCTCTCGATCCTCCGCAACTGCAGGGCGAAGTCGCCGAGACCGTCCTGCACGTCCCCCACTTCCCTCCTCGGACGGATCTCCAGCCTCTCGTCCGTCACCTTGACCCTGACCTCCTGACCGTCCTCGAACCGGAAGCGCTCCAGATCGGTCCGGCTCAGTCCCGCCAACGGCAGCTTCAACGACCTCTTCCCCGTCCGCAACCGCGTCACGAACACCCGGCTCTCCTGATCTGACATGTACCTTCCTCCCTTGCTGGCTCCTGTTCTACATGATACATGCCCCTTTCGTCAATACAGAGAGCGCAGGGGACACCAAACATGAGGATACCCCCACGTAGCCGACGGGAGGACGTCGGCGAGGGGAGAGGGGGTGAGGGGACCCTACGGAAGCCGCAACGATGGCGGCGGCGTGAATGGCGCGCCCGGGTCGTACTCCGCGCGGCGCAGGTGATCGGTGATTTCCTGGATCAACGCGGGCGTCACCATCCGCAGCTCGAAGTACTCCCGCAGCAGGATGACCGACGCATAGGCCTCCAGCCCGATCTTGAGCGCCTGGAAGACCTGGATCGCTTCCAGCGCCTCTTCCTTCGCCTCCACCCATCTCCCGCGGCGGAGCAGGACTTCGGCAAGGTCGAGCGATGCGATCGCCGAGTGATATTTACGACCCAGCTCAAGAAAGTCCCGCTTAACCTCCCGGAAGATATCCTCCGCGCGCGCGAACTTCCCCTCCGCGACATCCAGGCGGCCGTCGATGGCTCGGAGCCGAACCTGGCTGACCCGGCCCTTGCCCCAAGACAGTTCCCGGCTCCGCTCGATTCTCAGTCTCTTGGCTTCCTGATAACGACCTGCGGTGACCAGGCAGAGCAGCTCGTTGTGGATGGCGCTGTGATGGAGGTCAGGGTCGCGCTTCGGGTCGAGCAGGGCCTTCCCCTGGCGCAGGAGCTGGATTGCATCTTCGGCGTAGCCGGCGTAGTTGGTGTAGAGGCCCTTCAGGATCAACGTGCGGCCGGCGAGATGATGGTTTCCCTTCCGGCGATGGAAGCGGAAGACGCGGGTGAGCTTGAGGAGCGCCACGTCGAACTGGCGGCGGTCGGCCGCCAGGGAAGCTTCCAACTCGGTGACGCGGATCTCCAGGAACTCGTCCTTCGTGCTTCGCTCATAAATCTGCCGGGCCAGGTGCAGGGCCTGCCAGGACTGCGCGTGACTGTCCGCAACCCGGTAAGCGTTGCCAAGCTCGGCCCAGGCGCGACACATGACGTCGTTCACTTGCGAGACCCCGAAGTCGCAGGCATCGAGCGCCTGGGCGCGCTTCACGGCAAGGTCGGCAAACTGCACCATCCTCCATGGATCCTCATGGCGCAGGGCCCAGCTCCGCGCCAAGAGGGCATCGATCAGGGCTAGCGGGTTCGTCTCGAACGGCAGGTCCGGGATGGCATCCATCCCGCCCTCGAGGAGGATCTCTTCCAGCCTACCCGCTTCCGCCTTGCGCTGCCGCAACTCCTGCTCGCGCAGAAGCGCTGTCTGGAGGGCGCGATTCAGGGCCGCGTCATATTCTTCCTCGGGCACAGGCTCGGGATTCGCGGCCTGCTGCATCAGCTCGGCGACGACGGCAGCGCACGGCGGACAGGGGCGGAGCAGGTGGCGGACAACCTCGCGCGTCCGCAGGTCAGGCAACGCGCCGCGGACGAGCGCCGCCAGCTCTTCAGAGCCGGGGTGGTCGGTCAAGTTCAATCTCCTTTCGGCAGCTCATTTTCTCACAAGATGGCGGGCGAGGGGAGCCCTCCCCCCGAGCGGAGGGAGGGCATCGGAGAGTTAGCCGTTCGGGTCGATGCCGTAGCCGGCGTCCGTGCAATCGGTACAGGCAGGCCTGATTGGGTCCGGCCCCTGGGGCCACAAATCCTGGAGCCACTCCCAGACCGAGACAAAGAAGCCGGTAGAGCTGCCTCCGGTTTCGCCTCCAGTCTCGCCTCCAAGCCAGGCGGAAGCGGGAACGGGCATGGCGGTCATCAGCAGGACGGCGACGAGCAGCCCCAACGCGGCACGGCGGACGGACTTTCGGGACATGAATCCTCCTCCTTCCGCAGGACGGACCGGCGCCGGCATGGCTCCGCCGCCCGCGGTCACAAACTTTCCGTTGCCAAGTGGGGCACAGTTTCGCATGGACGTAAGCCTCTGCATTGCCAAGACTTAGAAGATTTTGGCGACATTTCCTCGCCAGTTCAATTCTACCAGCAATAGTCGTCATCGACCTGAAGCGTCGCTCTTTTACGCGACTGACGCCGGGCAACGTATGTTTTGCATACAGTTTCCTCAGTCAATATGCAAAAAGGGCCTAGACAAGCTGGATATATGAAATCTACACTCTGCGGCGTCAGAAAGGGAATGAACCATGAGAGACACTAGCGCTTACGACCTTCAACGTTCCGAAACCACAGCAAAGGACCCTCTCCTGCGGTCGCTCGGGCGCCGGATTGCCACGCTGCGCAAGGAGCGCAAGTGGCAACGGGCCCACCTGGCCCGCCGGCTGGGCGTGCCGCGGACGCGGCTGGCCTTCTGGGAACGCGGGCAGCATCAGCCGCCGCTGTCGATGCTGCTGGCGCTGGGCCGGGTGCTGGAGGTCTCGATCGAAGAGCTGGTAGAGGAAGAACTGACGAACAACCCTTCCGGAGCCATGTCGGCCCGGAGTTCCTGAGAGGAGATGTATATGGAAAGCAACACGCAGAGCGTCAAAACCCAGGTGAAGGCGACCGTGTCACCGGCCTGGTCCCCGTTCGTGACGGACGGTGGGCCGATGAAGATGTACCTCAAGCCCGAACGCGTGCAGATCATGCTGCTGTTGCAGACGCTGCCGGGCTGGCAGGTGCTGCCGAACGGCCGGGTGATCGACCGGGTGCGGCAGTTTCCCAGCACGGAGCTCGCGATGGCGTACGCGGTTTTCTCGGAGAGGCTCGCACGCGGGGTGAAGCTGCCGATCTCCATCCACGTGGCGGACCGGGCAGTGCTGCTGACGCTGCGCAGCCCGAGCCGCCACGGCCGGCTCGAGCCGCTGACCGAGCGCGTGCTCGACCTCGCCCGCCAGCTCGGGTGATCCGAAAACCTCAAGACAAGAAAGGAGAGAAACATGCCTACGAACAGTGGATATGCCGACCTCATCGCCGAGATGGAGAGCCTGGCGACCGCTTGCGACGAGAACGAGCCCCTGCTGCCCGGGGTCGGTCCCTCGCTGGCGCAGCTGCGCACGGCGCTGCAGGATTTGAAGACCCTCAAAGGGCTGCAGGAGCAGATGGAGGGGGCCCGCCAGGAGGCCACCCAGCAGCTCCAGCAGCTCGCCGAGAACGGCCGCGAGGTGGTGCGGCGCGTGCGCGGCTTCGTCAAGTCGCGTCTCGGCACCAAGAGCGAGCGCCTGCCGCAGTTCGGCGTCGCGCCGATCCGCCAGCGCCGCGCCCGGGTCCCGGCCCCGAATCCACCGGCACTCGACATCCCGATTCCGGAGTAGGAAAGGACCGGCCCGCTCTTTGACAACTGATTCATCCGAAGTAACTGTGTAGGACCCTGGGGGCGCGCCCGGCCAGCGCGCCCCCCTTTTTTGCTAATCTGGGCCCGCCATGCGATTCGGACTTTTCAGGCCCTTCAATCAGCAGATCAACGTCGCCCTGTTGGTGCTCTGGGTCGTCATCGGAGCAGGGGTCATCGCCATCGGGAGCCGGAGCGGGCAGCACAACCCTCCCGGGGGCCTCCTCCTGCTCGGCGTGGGCCTTGCCGGCCCCGGAGCCCTGTCTCTGATGGCGCTCCTCCGCCCTGCCCTCTGGGAGCACATCGTCGATCCCGCGTACGACGCGCGCAAAGCCAGGAATCACCTGATCGGCCTGTGCGTCCTGGGCCTGGCCGGCGTCGTCATGGTCTGGTCCGCAATCGATCGCCTCCTGTAGTCGCCTCCTGTAGGATTCCCGAAATGAGCCCGACACTCCGGACCTCCCTGGCCCTGCTCCTGTTCACGGGATGGCTCGCGCTGCTCTTCGTGGGCTACGCCGCGGGCGGGGCCGTCCACCTGCTGCTGGCAGGCGCGCTCGGCCTCTTTCCGTGGCGTGCTTTGAGAGAAAGCGGCCCGTAAGTCATCCGGAAGCGGCTGGATGCCGTATCCCCCTCTGGACGGCTTCTCCGAGGAGGACTCCCTTGCCGGCTCGCTTTCATCGTTTCCTTCCTGCTTTGCTGCTCGCCCTGGCCCTCGCTCCGGCCGCGGAGGCCCATGAGCTGGGCAAGGTCCAGGTCTACGCCGATTTCCTGAAGGACGGCACCTATCGCATCGATCTCGTCCTGGACGAGGAGCACCTGACGTCCCAGGACGTTGGCGGCCCGGCCGGCACGACCCGCTATGGCGAGATCCGGGGACTGGGCCGCGACCTCGACCGGCGATTCGGACGCCTGTTCCGCTCTCTCGTGAACGGCGCGACGGTCTCTTTCGATGGACGGCCTGTCCGGCCCGCTATCGAGCTGGTACCCGAGCTGGTACCCGAGCTGGCATCCGACCCCGGGGACCCTCCGGGACGGATCACCCTCCGGCTTCGCGGCCCCATCCCGGGAGGAGCGCGGACGTTCACCTGGTCTGAAGCGTCGCCGCTCGGCTCGTACCCGCTGATCCCCCACAACGAGGGGGACGAGAGCACCGTCTTCCAGTGGCAGGAAGGGGGCGCCGGGAGCAAACCCTTCCAGCTCTCGAAAGCCGTGGTGCCTCCGACCCGGCGGGAAGTCGTCGCGGCCTATCTCGGCCTCGGCTTCACGCACATCCTGCCCAAGGGGCTGGACCACATCCTCTTCGTGCTCGGCCTGTTCCTGTTGTCGCGGCGTCTGAAGCCGCTGCTGCTCCAGGTGACGTCCTTCACGATCGCCCATACCGTCACCCTGGCGCTCAGCATCTACGGCGTGGTCTCTCTGCCGCCGTCCGTGGTCGAGCCGCTGATCGCCCTGTCCATCGTCTTCGTGGCGGTCGAGAACGTCCTCACCTCGGAGCTGCGCCCGTCGCGGGTCATCCTGGTCTTCGTCTTCGGCCTGCTGCACGGCCTGGGGTTCGCGGGCGTGCTCGCCGAGCTCGGCCTGCCGCGCTCCGAGCTCCTGCCCGCGCTGATCAGCTTCAACCTCGGAGTCGAGGGCGGACAGCTCACCGTGATCGGCCTCGCGTTCCTGGCCGTGGGCCTGTTCCGCAACCGCGCCTGGTACCGCCCGGCGATCGTGGTCCCGGCGTCGTGCCTGATCGCGGCGGTGGGGCTGTACTGGTCGATCCAGCGGATCTTTTTCTGAGGACTACGCCCGCAAGGTTTCGACCGGGTTGCTCAGGATTCCGATCCCCGGGATCTCGACTTCCACCCGGTCTTCGTCGAGCAGCGGGCCGACTCCGGCGGGCGTTCCGGTGAGGAGGACGTCCCCGCGCTCCAGGGTCATCATGCGCGAGGCGTAGACGAGGAGGTCCACGATCCCCCAGGCCATCTCGCTCGCGTGGCCGCGCTGGCGCTGCTCGCCGTTGACCCGCGTGATCACTTCCAGGTTTTCCAGGTCCGCATCGCCGATATTGCCGGTATTGCCGGGATGGATGAGGATCGCCGGGCCGAGCGGGCAGAAGGTGTCGAAGGATTTGGCGCGGGAGAAGCACGGGTCCTTGCGCTGCAGGTCGCGGGCGGTCACGTCGTTGGCGCAGGTGACGCCCAGCACCGCCGCCCGCGCCTCTTCGGGGGTCGCGCGCTTCAGACGATGGCGCAGCACCACGGCGATCTCTCCCTCGTGCTCGACCCGCTCGCTCTCCGGCGGCAGCACGATCGGCGAGCCCGGACCGATCACGGACGAGATCGCCTTGAGGAAGATCACCGGCTCCGAAGGCATCGGGTTGCCCAGCTCCTTGGCGTGCTCGCGGTAGTTGCGGCCGATGGCCACGATCTTGCCGGGCAGCACCGGCGCGAGCGGCACCGCCGTGTCGAGCGGCACGGTGCGGCCGAACTCCCAACGGGCGGGCGCGGTCTCGAACGGATCGGAGTAGAGGACGCGGAGCTCGGTCGTGCCCGGCTCGAGCACGGCGTAGAAGCCTTCGGTGGCGATGCGGTAGAGGAGCATGGGGGGGATTGTATGCCCGGAGCCCGCCTGGGGTTGAAACCCCAGGCTAGAAGGGTACAGCCTCCTCCGGAGGCTGGCCTTCGGCCGCCACCACCCTTCCCGGAAACCCGCCCCCGGAGGGGGCGATACTCTTCTAGCCTGGGGTTTCAACCCCAGGCGGCGCTGCGGCTTACGACGGCGGCTTACGACGGCGTTGCGGCTTACGACGGCGTTGCGGCTTACGACGGCGCTGCGGCCTATGGCGGCGTTGCGGCCTTCTGGCGTTGTCTTACTCCTTCCGCCCAAGCACCAGCAGCCACAGAAAGAAAGGCCCGCCCAGCAGCGCGGTCAGCACCCCCACCGGCAGCTCGGCCGGGGACATGATGGTTCGCGCCGCCAGATCGCAGACCGCGAGAAAAGCGCCGCCCCCGAGCAGGCAGGCGGGGGCCAGAAAGAGATGGTCGTGCCCCACCCAGCGGCGCAGCATGTGCGGCACCATCAGCCCCACGAAGCCGATCGGGCCCGCTACCGCCACCAGCGCGCCGATCATCAGCGCGGAAACTCCGAGCACCTGCAGGCGCAGGCGGACGAGATCCACCCCGCGGCTCGCCGCGAGCTCTTCGCCCGTGAGGAGGAGGTTCAAGTCCCAGCGCAGCGCCAGGAGCATCGCCGCCCCTCCGAGCACCCAGGGCGCCGCCCAGAGCACTTCGCCGTAGCCCACGACCGAGAGCCCGCCCATCATCCAGCGCACCATGCGGAACGTCTGCGTGGAGTCGGAGAGGTATTGGAGAAAAAGGATCAGCGCCGAGCAGGAGAGGGAGACCGCGATGCCGGCGAGCAGGAGCGTGCCTGTGTTCCCCTTGCGGCGCCAGGCGAGACCCACGACCAGCGCGGTCGCGCCGATCGCGCCCACGAAGCTGGCCAGGGAAACCAGGGGCATGCCCCAGAGCACGCCCATCTCTTCCAGCCGGAGCGAGAGCACCGCGCCCAGCGCCGCGCCCGTGGCGATGCCGAGTGTGTAGGGCTCGGCCAGCTCGTTGCGGAACAGGGTCTGGAACGCCAGACCGGAAACCGCGAGGCCGGCCCCGGCCAGCAGCGCCAGGAGCACCCGCGGCAGGCGGAGCTGCCAGAAGATCGCCTCGGCCGTGGGATCGCCGCGAAGCACGTCCCCGAGGGAGATCGGCTGGCTCCCCACGAGCGGCGCGCCGATCACGACTGCTCCCCAGAGCAGGAGCAGCACGAGCAAGGCGGCGCGGGGATGGGGCCGCATGTCAGGGTCCGAGCTGCAGGAGGGTGACCGGGCGCTCGCCGCCGCGGACGATTTCGAACCGCGTTCGGAAGAGCTTTTCGAGGAGGCCGGGCTCGAGGATCTGCGACGGCGTGCCGCAGGCGAGCAACTGGCCGGCGGACATGGCGAGCAGACGGTCGCCGAGCAGCGAGGCGAGGTTCAAGTCGTGGGTGGCGAGAACCACGGTGCGCCCGGCTTCGGCCTTCAAACGCAGCAGCAGCTCGGCAAGGTCGCGCTGGTGACGGGCGTCCAGGTGGATCGTGGGCTCGTCGAGGACCAACAACTCAGATTCCTGCGCCAGCGCGGCGGCGATGAACGCGGCCTGGCGCTCGCCGCCGGACAGCTCGTCCACCGGCCGGCGGCGCAGGTCTTCAATGCCGACCAGGGCGAGAGCGGCATCCACGGCGGCGAAGTCTTCCTTCCGCGGCGCGAGCTGGAAGGGCGAGAGATGAGGATAGCGGCCGAGGAGCACGACCTCCTCGACGCTCAGGGGCACGCTCGCGGGGCGGATCTGCGGCACGTAGGCGATCCGGCGCGCGAGCTCGCGGCGGGAGAGGGTCGAGAACGACCGCCCCTCGTACCGCAGCTCGCCCGCGGTGGGACGGAGCAGTCCGGTGAGGCAGCGCAGGAGCGTGGTCTTGCCGGCGCCGTTCGGACCCACGACCGCCAGGCACTCGCCGCGCAGGACGTCCAGGTCCACGGGTCCGAGGACGGGGCGGCGATCGGGTTGCCAGGTGAGCCCGCGGACGGCGAGGATCGGTGTCATGGCGAATCCAGCGCCGCCCGCATTTCCGCGTAAAGCCGGGGGAGCCGCGGGCCGGGGATCACGGTGTGGTCGCCAGCCAGCACGTGGACCCGCTTCCCGCGCACGGCGGGCACGTTGCCCAACTGGTCCCAGTCGGTCACGAGCTGGCGCCTCACTTCCGGAGAGACATCTTCGGAACGCAGCTCCAGGATGACATCCGGAGCGCGGGCCACGACCTCCTCCAAGCTGACCTTGGGGTAGCGGACCGGCGCGTCGGCAAAGACGTTGACCGCGCCGAGACGGTCGAGCAGCTCCTGGTAGAAGGTATCCGGACCGGCGACCAGGAGATCGGCGAGCCGCCCTTCCGGCCGGCCGGCCGAGACGAGCACCCGGAGCCTTTTTCCGAGCGGCTTCGGAGCGAGCCCCGCCCGCCACTCGGCAGCCAGGCGCTCCCCCGCTTCCGGAACGCCGCAGCGTTGCGCGATCAGGGTGAAGGAGCGCTCGACATCGGCCAGGGTCTCGTTGGGAATGATGATGGTCTCGACGCCGAGCGGCCGGAGATGGTCCGCGAGGTCCTTCTCGCTGGGCAGCAGCACGGCGAGATCGGGCTTCAAGGAGACGATGCGCTCCAGGTTGGCGTCGAAAAGCCCCCCGAGGCGCGGCTTCTTTGCAGCCTCGGGAGGCCAGGTGCTGTAGGCGCCCACCCCCACCACCCGGTCGCCGAGGCCAAGGGCGAAGAGGGTCTCGGTGATGTTGGGGGCCAGGGCGACGATGCGTTGGGGAGCCGGAGCCCCCTCCCAAGCCCTCCCCCGCTCCGCGGGAGAGGGGGCACGCTCGCAGCCGAGGAGAAGAAGGAGAAGGAGGAGAGCCGCAGAAGCCCTCACCCCCCGGCCCCCTCTCCCGGCCTCACACCCGGACCCCCGGGAGAGGGGGAGGTGACAACGCTCAGCCTTGATCCCAATCATCTCCGCTCTCGAGCGCCACGGTCGAAGCCGCTTATGGAGACAAGCTTTCCGAAGCCGCGCCCCCCTCTCCCGGGGGTCCGGGTGTGAGGCCGGGAGAGGGGATGGGGGTGAGGGCTCAAAACTCGACCGCCACGCCGCCGATCAAAGTCCGCCCGGGAGCCGGGTAGCCCAGAACCTCTTCATACTCCTCGTTCGTGACGTTCTGCACTCGGGCGTAAGGGGCCAGCCAGCCGAGCGCCTTCCAGCGGGCCGCGAGATCCACCCGCAGGTAGTCCGGGTTCTCGGTGCGCTGGAAGGTGACGGCGTCCGCGTCCGCCCGCTCTCCCACATAGCGGCCCTCTATATTGAAGGTCCAGTCCCCGGGCCGGGCGGTCAGCACGAGGGAGGAGCTCCACTCCGGGCGCCGGAGCAGCTCCAGGCCGGTGGCGCGGTCCTCGGTCTTCAGCCAGGTGGCGCTCCAGCGGGTGGTGAAGATCCCGCGGGTCAGGCCCGCTTCGCCCTCGATTCCCCGGCTGCGGGCCCGGTCGACGTTCAGGTTGCGGCTGGTCACGAAATCGTAATCGATCAGGTTCCGCTGCCGGTTCTCGAAGCCGGTCAGGCCAAGGCGCAAGCCCCCGGCTTCGTGTTCGATCCCCAACTCGTAACTCTCCCCGGTTTCGGGCTGCAGGTCGGGATTGCCCGAGAAGGGGAAGAACAGCTCGCCCAGCGAGGGCGCCCGGAAGGACTCGCCGTAGCTGGCGCGCAGCCGCACTCCCCCGCCAGCCTTCACCACGATTCCAGTGCGCAGGCTGGTCGCGGAACCGTAGACGTCGTTGTCGTCCCGCCGCAATCCGAGATCGAGCCGGACGGGGCCGCGGCCCCAGCTCCCCTGGCCGAACACCGCCCAGGTGCGCTGGTGAGCGCCGTCCAGGTTGATGCCGAAGCTGGAGATGTTCGTCACCTCCAGGCGCTCGGCCTCGCTGCCAAGGGCGATCCAGAGGTCCTCGCTCCGCCTCCAGGTCGCAACGGCCCGGCCGCGCAGCCCTTCGGACTCGGTGTCCGAGGCGGTGAAGCCGAACGGGTCGTCCGCGTCGCGATAGGCCGAGTCGAAGCGGGTCTGGGCTAGCTGCGCTTCCACTTCCCAGGTCCCGAGATCGGCGACGAAGGGGATGGCCAGCTCGCGCTCCTCCCAGGCTATATCGCCGGTGAGGTTCGGCTGGCCGCTGATCCGCGGGATGCCGGTCTCCGAGTCGTTGGCCCGGGCGAGCAATCCGACGCTGACTCCCGGGCGGATCGTCCACAGTCCGCGGGCGAGCAGCTCCTCGCTGTCGTAGAAGTCGTTCGGCAGCTCGCCGTCGCCTTTCCTCAGATGTCCGGTGACGTCGAGGCGCAGCTTGCCGACGTCGGTCCCGGCGGCGAGCCCGCCGCGGTAGTAGCCGTCCTCGCCGGCCTCGGCCGTGAAGATGCCTCCCTGGCGCGAGCCGGTGAAGACCTGGACGACGCCGCCCATGGCATTGCTGCCGTAGAGCGCGCTGAACGGGCCGCGCGCCACTTCGACGCGGGCGACTCCGTCCAGCGGCACGAACTGCCAGTTGGCGCCGCCGAAGAAGGGGTCGTTGAGCGGGATGCCGTTCCAGAGCAGGAGGGTCTGCTCGGACTCGGTGCCGCGGGTGAAGAGCGAGGCCTGCTGGCCGGGCGAGCCCGACTGCATGACGGCGAGGCCCGGCACGGTAGCGATCGCCTCGGAGAGCGTGTCGGCCTGGCGGGCCTCGATCTCCTCGGCCGGGATGACCGTGACCGAGGCGGGGACGTCGTCCCGCTCCTCTTCATCGAGCGAGGCGCTGACCACGACGGTGTCTTCAAACTTGGGGACGGCAGTTTGGGCGAACAGCGGGACCCCTCCCCCGAGGATCCCGGCCATCACGAGGATGGTGGTTGGACGCACGGCGTGCTCCTCTCGAAACGCGAAGCCCCACCGGGGGAGGTGGGGCGGAGGGAGCGCGCGGACGCGCATCGGCCCGTCCCACACCCCGCGGGAAGCATCGGCGAAATGGACGGTGGGGCAGGTCTCCTGGCTTCCGGATCTTCCTAATCCCGGGCCTTCCCACAGGGGCAACCGCGATTGTTCGAACAAAGGCGATCCACCCGTGCAGTGGCTTTTTCCGGTTTCGTACCCGGTTACAGTGGCGGGGGCCGCGCCGGATTCTCACCGGCTTCCCTTTCAAGACAGAGCCTCCCGGAAGGAGGCTCGTGTCACCGCACCGTCGGTGCTTTCAAAGCCGGTCCCCTCCACGCGAGGGGACCGGTGTGGGATCAGCTTATCACTGCGGCGGGTTGTTGCTGCTGTCGGTGGCCGGCCCGATGAAGCGCCCCGGGATGCCCTGGGTCTCGTTCGGGTTCACGAACTGCTTGATCGAGTAGTTCTGCTCGGCCTCGCGCTGCTGGTAGAGGTTCTGCAGCGCCTGCGCGGTGGCAGACATCGCGGGGTCGGTGCGTCCGGCCTGGCCCTCGGGCTGGGCGTTGGGGTCGGCCGCATCGTTGGCGGACCAGCCGAGCAGGATGGTGTTCTTGTCGATGACCTTGCCGAAGCCGCTCATCTCGGCGTCAGAGCGGACGGACTCGATCTCGTCCTTGGTCACGCCGATCCAGTTGCCGACATCGGTCAT
>DATLNC010000076.1:0-4044 GCA_035536935.1 Thermoanaerobaculia bacterium | reverse complement strand
GATCCGCTCGCTGATGGGCTACATGCCGGAGAGCGATGCCTTCATCGCCGGGATGTCGGGCATCCGCTTCGTCCGCATGATGGCCGAGCTCTCTGGGGTCCCGAAGGCGCAGGCCATCGAACGGGCCCATGAAATGCTTTTCTATGTCGGGTTGGGGGAGGCGCGTTACCGCAACGTGGACAGCTACTCCCTGGGCATGAAGCAGCTCGCGAAGCTGGCCCAGGCGCTGGTCCACGGCCCCCGGCTTCTGTTTCTGGACGAGCCCACCAACGGGCTCGATCCCGTCGCCCGCGAGCGCATGCTGCGGCTGATCCGCGACATTCGCGACAACGGCGAGGTCGCGGTCATCCTCTCCTCCCACCTCCTGCGGGACGTGGAGGAGTGCTGCGACGAGGTGCTGGTGCTCAAGCAGGGCAAGGTCGCGGTCACCTGCGACCTGGAAGCGGAGCGGCGATCCAACCGCAACTTCCTCGATATCGAGCTGCGCACCGAGAGCGGCGCGGCGTCCGATCCCGGCTTCTCCGCGGCGCTCGAAGCGCTCGGGGCCGAGGTCGCGGCGAGCTCGCGCCAGCGCATCAAGGTCGTGCTGCCGGAGGGGGTCGGGGTCCGCGACCTCTACAAGCTGGCAGCCGAGCGCAAGGTGCAGATCCGCCGGCTGGACTACAAGCGGGATTCCCTGGAAGACATCTTCCTGAAAGCGATGGAGGTCTAGGCCATGGCGGTCTACGGTCGCAGCTACCGGCGCTACGCGGGGGTCCTCACCCCCACCTGGTCGCGCTTTCTCATCTTTCCGCGCTACGCCTACGAGACGGTGTTCAAGAGCAAGCTCTTCGTGGCGTTCTATTCGCTCTGTTTCCTCCTGCCGTTCGTGGGGCTGCTGCTGATCTATCTGCACCACAACATGAGCGCTCTCGCCTTCCTCGACCTGCCGGCCGAGGAGCTGAAGAGGTTCCTGCCCATCGACAACAAGTTCTTCTACATCGGCACCTGGTTCCAGGGCGCGCTGTCGTTCCTGCTCGTGCTGCTGGTGGGGCCGGCGCTGGTCTCGCCCGACCTGCGCAACAACGGGCTGGCGCTCTACCTGTCGCGGCCGTTCTCGCGCAGCGAATACGTGCTGGGCAAGATGTCGGTGCTGCTGATCCTGCTCTCGGCGATCACCTGGATCCCTTCCATGCTGCTCTACTTCTTCCAGGCCTACCTGGACGGGGGAGCCTGGCTCGGGAGCCACCTGCGGCTCGGCGTCGCGATCTTCGTGGGGAGCTGGGCCTGGATCCTGTTCCTTTCGATCCTGACGCTGGCGGTGTCGGCCTGGGTGAAGTGGCGGCCGGTGGCGCGCATCGCGCTGATCGTCATCTTCTTCGTGTCCTTGGGCTTCGCCGGAATCATCGGAGAGGTCCTGCACTCCTGGGCGGGGAGTCTGGTCTCTCCCTGGTTCTTGATCGGTTCCATCTGGACCAACCTGTTCAACATGCCGTTGGGCGACGGCGACGTCGTGCCGCCTCCGGGCCCGGCCTGGGCGGCTCTGATCGGGGGCGGCCTGCTCTGCCTCTGGCTCCTCTCGCGGCGCATCCGCGCTTACGAGGTGGTCCGATGAACGCACCTGGCAAAACGGACAGCCGGATCGTCATCCAAAACGTTTCCAAGTTCTATGGCGAGGTTCTCGGGATCAACAAGGTCAACCTGACGATCCCGCCCGGGATCACCGGCCTGGTGGGGCCGAACGGCTCGGGCAAGACCACCCTGATGAACCTGATGGTGGGATTGATCCGTCCGACCCGGGGCGAGATCCGGATTCTGGGAGTCGCGCCCGACCATCCCGAAGAGCTGTTCCGGCTGGTCGGCTACTCGACGCAGTACGACGCCTTCCCGCCCGGCATGACTGGCTTTCAATTCATCTACTCGTACCTGCGGGTGCACGGCTTCGGGCACGCCGAGGCCGAAAAGATGACCTGGGAGGCGATCGAGCGCGTCGGGCTCACCGAGGCCGCGGGCCGGAAAGTGGCGGGCTACAGCAAGGGCATGCGCCAGCGCATCAAGCTCGCGCAGGCCATCGCGCACCGCCCTTCCGTGCTGATCCTGGACGAGCCGCTCAACGGCCTCGATCCCATGGCGCGGGCGGAGGTGATCGCGCTCTTCCGGAGCCTTGCCGACGCGGGCCTTTACGTGATCGTTTCGAGCCATATCCTGCACGAGGTCGATCTGATCTCGGACCAGGTGGTGCTGATCAACGGCGGCTACATCGTGGCCGAGGGCGAGATCGGCGGCGTGCGGGACGAGATGGAGGAGGAGCATCCGGTGCAGGTGCTGATCCGCTGCGACCGTCCTTCGCTCCTGGCTTCGAAGGTGTTCGAGCAGGACCATGTGGTCGAGGCGAGCATTCAGGAGGACGGCCGGAGCCTGCTGGTGCGGACCCGCAGCGCCGACCGCTTCTACATGATGCTCAACGAGGTCGTGCTCGAGACAGGCCTCGGCATCGAGACCGTGATGCCGACGGACGCCGACGTGAACGCGGTCTACCAGTACCTGATCGGAGAGAAGTCGTGAGCGAGACCTTGAGAGAGACCGTTCCCGCGCAGACCGCCTCCCACCATAGCCCTTGGGGTCACTGGAGAAACCAGGCGCTGGCCGTGATGCGTCTGGAGCTGCGCAAGAGCTTCCTCGGCAAGCGGGTCTTCCTGCTGCTGGTGCTCGCGCTCATGCCGGTGTTCCTCCTGGCCATGCGGACGATCATCCCCGAGGCCGTGCAGGATCCGGCGAACCTGGCGGAAGCCACGAAAGTCTACTCGGCGATTTACCAGGCGTTCACGCTGCGGGTGATCGTGTTCCTCGGCTGCGTCTGGATCTTCGGCAACCTGATCCGCCGCGAGGTGCTCGACCGGAGCCTGCACTATTACTTCCTGTCGCCGATCCGGCGGGAGGTGCTGGTGGTCGCGAAATACCTGATCGGCGTGCTGGTGGCGATCGTACTGTTCGGCTCCGCGACGCTGATCTCGTACCTGCTGGCCTACGCGCCGCACACGGGGGTGGCCAACTTCTTCTTCCGCGGCCCCGGACTCGCGCACCTGGGCTCGTACCTGCTGGTGACCGCGCTCGCCTGCATGGGCTACGGCGCGGTCTTCCTCGCGCTGGGCTTCTTCTTCAAGAGCCCGGCGATCCCGGCGCTGGCGGTTTTCGGCTGGGAGCGCATCCTGTTTCTCCTGCCGCCGCTGCTCAAGAAGGTGAGCGTGTCCCACTACCTCCAGTCGCTCTGCCCGGTGCCCTTCGACGAGGGTCCGCTGGCGATCCTGGCGGATGCGCCGTCCCCGTGGATTTCGATCCCGGGCCTCTTCCTGGTCTCGGCCGTGCTGCTGGCGATCTCGGCGCGAAGGATCCGCACGATGGAGATCAGCTACGAGGAAGATTGATCCCATCCCCCCTCTCCCCGACCCTCTCCCCCGTGCCGGGGGAGAGGGAGCACCGACGCGGTACAATAGGGCATGCGAGCTCTCCTCCTTGCGGCTCTGCTCCTCGCCTCGGTTCCTGCTGCCGCGGCCGATCCTGAGGAGATGCGCCAGACCTTCCTGCAACTGATCAACGCCGAGCGCGAGCACCTGGGGCTCCAGCCCCTGGTGCTCGATCCCGAGCTGGCCCGCGCGGCGCAGGCCCATGCGGACGACATGTCAACGCGCGGGTACGCCGGTTTCTCCTCGCCCGAGGGGCGCACGACCGAAGACTGGGCCCGCCAGGCCGGGTACAGGTTCCAGATGATCACGGGGAAGCTGGTCTTCACCGCCGATCCGCCCGAGGCCATCGCGCGGGGCTGGAAGCCGGAATCCAACCGCAACAGCCTGTTCCATGCCGACGTCCGCGACCTGGGCATCGGGATCGGGCAGGTGCGGGGCACTCCGATGTACAGCTTTTTCCTCGCCCGCTCGGAGGAGAGCTACCTGAAGCGGTACGTGGCGGAACTGTACGAGCGGCAGACGCTGGCCCTCCAGGATGTCGAGGCGTTGCGCGACGAGGTCCTGCAGAGGGTGAACGAGGCGCGGGCCGGGGTGCAGCTGC
>DATLNC010000075.1:0-30848 GCA_035536935.1 Thermoanaerobaculia bacterium | reverse complement strand
GAGGCGGAGGGAGCGGTCGAGCCGGTCCGGGTGGAGCCGCGGCACGCGGCATACGCGATCTTCACCTCGGGCTCGACCGGGCGGCCCAAGGGCGCGGTCAACTCCCACCGGGGCATCGTCAACCGCCTGCTCTGGATTCAGCGGGCCCACGGCTTGACGCCCGAGGACCGGGTGCTGCAGAAGACGCCGTACAGCTTCGACGTCTCGGTGTGGGAGCTCTTCTGGCCGCTGATCGCCGGGGCTCGCCTGGTGATGGCGCGTCCGGGCGGCCACCAGGACCCCGCATACCTCCTGGACACCATCGAGCGGGAGGGGATCACGGTCCTGCACTTCGTGCCGTCGATGCTGCAGGTTTTCCTGGAGCAGGAGGGGCTGGAGCGTTGCGCGACGCTGCGGCGGGTGATCGCCAGCGGTGAGGCGCTGCCGGCCGAGCTGGCGGACCGCTTCTTCGCCCGGGTGGGGGCGCCCGGCGTCGAGCTGCACAACCTCTACGGTCCGACCGAGGCGGCGGTGGAGGTCACCTGGCATACCTGCGAGCCCGGCGAGGGCCGGGTGCCGATCGGACGCCCGGTCGCCAACACCCGGATCCACCTGCTCGACGCCGGGTTGCGCGAGATGCCGGCCGGCGTCGCCGGCGAGCTGTGCATCGGCGGCGTGCAGGTGGCCCGCGGCTACCTGAAGCGGCCGGACCTCACGGCCGACCGCTTCGTGCCGGATCCCTTCGGCGGTCTTTTCGGCCTCGAGGGGGGCTCGCGGCTCTACCGCACCGGCGACCTGGCGCGCTTCCTCCCGGACGGCGAGGTCGAGTACCTCGGCCGCCTCGACCACCAGGTCAAGATCCGCGGCGTCCGCATCGAGCCGGGGGAGATCCAGGCGGTCCTCGACCGGCACCCCAGGGTGCGCGAGAGCCGGATCGTGGTGCAGGACGGCCCGAGGCTCGTCGCCTATCACCTGGGCGAAGCGTCCGCGGCAGAGCTGCGCGAGCATCTGCGCGCTCACCTGCCCGAGCCCATGGTGCCCTCGGCCTTCGTCCAGGTGGAGGCCTGGCCGCTGACGCCCAACGGCAAGCTCGACCTCAAGGCCCTCCCCTCGCCAGACGCCCGGAAGGAGGCTCCGGCGCGGTTCGAGGAGCCGCGCAGCGAGACCGAGCGCGCCATCGCCCGCGCCTGGCAGGAGGTGCTCGGCGTCGAGCGCATCGGCAGCACCGACAACTTCTTCGACCTGGGCGGCCACTCGCTGCTGATGCCCCGCCTGCTCTCGCAGCTTCGGGAGATCCTGGGCGAGCGCGGCCGGGAGCTGCGGCTGGTGGACCTGTTCCGCTTCCCTACCGTCTCGGCCCTCGCCGGTTTCCTCGTGGGTACGAAGCCGGAGCCCAGCCTCGATCGCGCCCTGGCGCGCCGGCTCGACCACCGGGACCGCCGCATCGCGATTGTCGGCATGAGCGGCCGTTTCCCGGGAGCCGAGGACCTGGAGCGCTTCTGGGAGAACCTCGCGGGCGGCGTCGAGTCGATCCGCCGCTTGTCGGACGAGGAGTTGAACGGGGCCGCGCTCGCCAAGGACTCCCGGCACGTGCCCGCCGTCTCCATGCCGGACGGCTACGACCGCTTCGACGCGCAGTTCTTCGGCCTGAGCCACCGCGAGGCCGAGATCCTCGACCCGCAGCAGCGCCTGTTTTTAGAAGTTGCGTGGGAGGCTCTGGAGGACGCAGGTCACGATCCCTCGGCCCGATCGGTCGGTGTCTTCGCGGGTACCGCGCTCTCGACCTACCTGCTTCACCACCTGGCGCACGACGAGGAGGTGCGCACCTCCGTCGATCCGCTGCAGGTGCTGATCGGCAACGCCCCTGACTCGCTCGCCACCCGCGTCTCCTACAAGCTGAACCTCAAGGGGCCGAGCTACAGCGTGCAGAGCGCCTGCTCGACGGGTCTCGTCGCGGTCCACCACGCCTGCCAGAGCCTGCTCGCGGGCGAATGCGACGTGGCGGTCGCGGGCGCGTCGTCTCTGCCCCTCGGCACCCGCCTGGGCTATCTCTACCAGGAGGGCTCGATCGCTTCGCCGGACGGCCACTGCCGGGCCTTCGACGCCGGGGCCGGGGGGACCGTGTTCGGCGGCGGCGTGGGGGCCGTGGTGCTCAAGCGCCTCGCCGATGCGCAAGCCGCGGGCGACACGATCCGCGCCGTGGTCCTGGGCACCGCGGTCAACAACGACGGCTCGGACAAGGTCGGCTACACGGCCCCCAGCGTCACCGGCCAGGCCGAGGTGATCTCGGAGGCTCTCGCGGTGGCCGGCATCGAGCCTGCGACGATCTCCTACGTCGAGGCGCATGGCACCGGCACCCCGGTCGGCGATCCGATCGAGATCGCCGCTCTGACGCAGGTGATTTCCACACCCTGCGCGCTCGGCTCGGTCAAGACGAACGTCGGCCATCTGGACACGGCGGCCGGCGTGGCCGGCCTGATCAAGACCGTGCTCTCGCTGGAGCACGGGCAGATCCCCCCGTCCCTCCACTTCCGCGAGCCCAACCCTCAGATCCATTTCGGGGGGGGGCTCTACGTCAACGCCGCGCTCGCCCCCTGGAAGGCGAACGGGACGCCGCGGCGGGCGGGCGTCTCCTCGTTCGGCATCGGCGGCACCAACGCCCACGTGGTGCTCGAAGAGGCGCCGCAGCTCGTCGGCGCCTCCCCCTCGGCGCGGAAGCGCCACCTGCTCGTGCTCTCGGCGCGCAGCGAGGAGGCGCTCGACGCAGCCACGGAGCGCCTCGTTCCGCATCTGGAGCGGCACGATCTCGCCGACATTGCCTGGACGCTCGGCACCGGCCGGCAGGCCTTCCCGGAGCGCCGCATCGTGGTCTGCCGCGATGCTGCGGGCTGGAGCCGGGGGGAGACCGGGCGCGCCGAGCCGGGCACGCGGTCGGTCGCCTTCCTCTTCTCCGGCCAGGGCTCGCAATACCCGGGCATGGGCCGCGGCCTCTACGAGGAGGAGCCGGTCTTCCGCCGCTGGACCGACCGCGCGTCGGAGATCCTCCGGATCGACCTTCTCTCCGAGGAGCGGCTCCTGCAGACGGAGATCGCGCAGCCCGCGCTCTTCGCCTTCGAATACGCCCTCGCTCAGCAGTGGATGGCCTGGGGAGTGACTCCCGCCGCCCTGCTCGGCCACAGCATCGGTGAGTACGTGGCCGCCTGCCTGGCCACCGTCTTCTCCTTCGAGGACGCCCTGCGCCTCGTCGCCCTGCGCGGCAAGCTCATGCAGGAGATGCCTCCGGGAGCCATGCTCGCCGTGGCGCTCCCCGAAGAGGAGCTCGTTCTCGGCGCCGACCTCTCGATCGCCGCCGTCAACGAGCCCGGGCGCTCGGTGGTCGCCGGTCCCTTCGAGGCCGTCAAGGAGTTGGAGAGGCGGCTCACGGAGGACGGCGTCGGCTGCCGGCGCCTCCACACCTCGCACGCCTTCCACTCGCCCATGATGGAGCCGGTCCGCGAGCGCTTCGCGGCGGAGGTCGCGAAGGTCCGCCCCGCGGCGCCGCGCCTGCCCTTCATCTCGAATGTGACCGGCACCTGGATCACCCCAGAGCAGGCGACCGATCCGGCCTACTGGTCGCTCCACCTGCGCGCTCCCGTGCGCTTCGCCGACGGCGTTGCCGAGCTGCTGCGCGAGGAGGGTCGCGTCCTCTTGGAAGTGGGCCCGGGCAACGCGCTCACGACCCTGGCGCGCCGCCAGACGGAACGGGTGGTGGCATCGACTCGCCACCCCCGGGAAACTGCCGAGGACGGCGAGGTGCTCCTCGGAGCGCTCGGACGCCTGTGGCTCGCCGGCGTTCCGATCGACTGGAGCCGCCTCTACCCGGGCGAGCGCCGGCGCCGGGTGCCGCTGCCGACCTACCCCTTCGAGCGCCAGAAGTACTGGATTGAAAGCGGGATCGAAGGGAACGGGCTCCCCTCGCAGCCGGCGCGGCGCGCCGCCGGGTCCATCGCCGAGGAGCTGCGGAGCCTCAGCGAGAGATTGGAGGACGATCCCATCGCCGCGGCAAAGCGGCTGCAGGAGCTGGCCCAGGCGCTCATCGCCAGCCGCGAGGCTCCGCATCCGCGGCCCGCGACTCGCGCGCGCCACGCGCGGCCCCGCCTCCAGACCGCGTTCGTCGCGCCGCGGGATCCCGCCGAGCGGGAGATCGCCGCGCTCTGGCAGGACCTCCTCGGCGTGGACGAGATCGGCATCGACGACGACTTCTTCGCGCTGGGCGGCCACTCGCTCCTCGGTACCCAGCTCCTGTCGCGCCTGAACCGGGCCTTCGAGGTCAAGCTGCCGCTCGACGCCCTGTTCGACGCCCCGACCGTCGCCGGCCTCGCCGTCCGGCTCCGAGAAGAGAAGCCGCGGCCCTCGGCCCCCTTGCTCGCACCGACCGGCGCCAAGACCGCCCCGCTCTCCTTCGCTCAGGAGCGGCTCTGGTTCCTCGACCGTCTGCAGCCGGGCAGCTCCGCCTACAACATCCCCGCGGTCCTGCGCCTCACCGGCGACCTCGACCTCGGCGCCCTCCGGCGCAGCTTCATCGAGGTCGTGCGCCGTCACGGTGCGCTGCGTACCGTCTTCGTCGATGGAGCGGACGGGCCGATGCAGGTGGTCAAACCGCCCTCGCCTGTCCCCCTGCCGGTGATGGACCTATCCAACCTTCCCGATCAGGAAACCACCCTGCGGATCGCCCAGGAGGTCGGCCGCCCGTTCGACCTGGCCCACGGGCCGGTGTTTCGGCTCCTCCTGCTCCGCCACGGCGACCGCGACCACACCCTGATCGCCAACATCCATCACATCGCGAGCGACGGCTGGTCCATCGGCCTCCTCGTGCGCGAGGTCACCGCCCTTTACGAGGCGTTCCTCCAAGGGTTGGCGTCGCCGTTGCCCGAGCTGCCAGTCCAGTATGCCGACTTTGCCGTCTGGCAGCGGAGCTGGCTCTCCGGGCCAGCTCTCGACGAGCAGCTCGACTACTGGCGCCGCGAGCTGGCCGGCGCTCCCCCGCTGCTTCAGCTCCCTGCCGACCGACCCCGGCCGGCGGTCGAGTCCTACCGCGGAGCCACCCTCGCCTTCCCCCTGGCGGACGAGGCCGCGGCCGCGGTCCACTCCCTCGCTCGGAAGGCCGGCGCCACCCGGTTCATGGTGCTCCTCGCAGCTTTTCAGACCCTCCTCCACCGCTGGTCGGGGTCGGAGGACCTGCTCGTCGGCTCGCCGGTCGCCAACCGCAACCGGATGGAGATCGAAGGGCTGATCGGCTTGTTCGTCAATATCCTGGTCTTCCGGCTGCGCCTCTCGGGAGAAGAGAGCTTCCTCGCGATCCTGGAGCGCGTGCGCGCCACCACGGTCGCCGGCCAGGAGCACCAGGATCTTCCTTTCGAGCTGCTGGTCCAGGATCTGGGGGTCGAGCGCAGCCTCGCCCACAACCCGCTCTTCCAGGTCATGCTGGCGCTCCTGAACCCGCCTGACGGAGAGCTGCGCGCGTCGGGCCTCGCGCTCGCTCCGGCCGAATGGCCGAGCACTACGGCCAAGTTCGACCTGACTCTCTCCCTCGTGGAGGCCGGCGATGGCTTCGCCGGCTCGGTCGAGTACGCGACCGATCTATACGACGACTCGACTGTCCGCAGGTTCCTCGCCCACTTCGAGGCCCTGCTCGCTGGCGCGGCCGCCGAGCCGGAGGCGCGAGTCTCCGCGGTCGCGCTCCTTGGAGAGACTGAGCGCCGGCAGCTCCTGGAGACCGGCACCGGTCCGCGACTGGAGCTGGCCGAGGAGACCGTCGTCTCTCTCTTCCGGCGCCAGGTCCAGCGCGTGCCCGAGGCCACGGCCGTTTCGCAGGGCACGGAGCGGCTGACCTATGCCGAGCTCGACGAGCGCTCGGACCGGCTCGCGGCACGGTTTGAAAAGGGAAACATCGTAGGCATCGCCCTGGAGCGGACGCCGGAGATGGTCGTGGCTGTCCTGGCGGTGCTCAAGAGCGGCGGCGCCTGGGTATCTGTCGATCCGTCCCACCCCCGGGAGCGGCAGGCCATGGTCCTGGAGACGGCCCGGCCTCATGCGGTCATCACCGAAGCGGGGCTGGAGGTAACCGACGGATCGGCGCGCGCCGGGGATCTCGCCTACGTGATCTTCACCTCCGGCTCGACGGGCAGGCCCAAGGGCGTGCAGGTGCCGCAGACAGCGCTGGTGAGCCTGCTGCTCTCGATGAGCCGCGAGCCGGGGTTGACCGGGAGCGACACGTTGCTCGCGGTCACCACGTTGACGTTCGACATCGCCGTGCTGGAGCTGCTGCTGCCGCTGGTCGTGGGAGCCCGGATCGAGCTGGCCTCGCGCGAGGACGCCGCGGACGGGCTGCGGCTGCGGCGGCTCCTCGAAACCTCGGGTGCGACGGTCCTCCAGGCCACTCCGGCCACGTGGCGCATGCTGCTCGACGCCGGGTGGGAGGGAGCCGACCGGCTGAAGGCTCTCTGCGGCGGCGAGGCGCTGACACCGGATCTGGCCGCGCGGCTGCTGCCCCGGGTCGGCTCGCTTTGGAACATGTATGGTCCCACCGAGACCACCATCTGGTCCGCCGCCCGGCGAGTGACGGAGGATGACGTCGCGGTGGGAAGGGCCATCGCCAACACGCGGCTGTACGTGCTCGACCGCCAAGCCGAGCCCGTGCCACTCGGGGTGCCGGGAGAGCTGTGCATCGCCGGCCTCGGCTTGGCCCGCAGCTACCTCGACGCGCCGGATCTCACCGCGGAGCGCTTCGTGCCGGATCCGTTAACGGAGGAGCCGGGCGCCCGGATGTACCGCACGGGCGACCTCGCGCGCTGGCGGGGTGGAGGCCGGATCGAGCTCCTGGGGAGAATCGACTTCCAGGTCAAGCTGCGCGGCTTCCGTATCGAGCCCGGAGAGATCGAGGCCGCGCTGTCCGCCCATGAAAGCGTCCAGCAGGCGGTCGTCGGCTTGCGCGGCAGCCGGTTGGTCGCCTGGGTCGTAGCAGACGAGGCTTCCGCCGACGAGCTGCGCGGCTTCCTGAACGCCCGGCTGCCCGAGTACATGGTTCCGTCGGCCTTCATGGCCCTTCCCACCCTGCCGCTCAATACCAATGGCAAGGTGGACCGCAGGGCGCTGCCCGAGCCGGAGGCCGTGGCCCAGGAGGACTACGTCGCACCCCGCAACCCGACCGAGGAGCAGATCGCCGCCCTCTGGTCCAGCCTGCTCCGCGTCGAGCGGGTTGGAGCCGGGGACAACTTCTTCGACCTGGGCGGGCACTCGCTGCTCGCTACGCAGCTCGTCTCGCATCTCCGCGCGAGCTTCGGAGTCGAGCTGCCCGTGCGCCAGCTATTCGAGACGCCGCAGCTCTCCCAACTCGCGGAGGTGGTCCAGGCCGCCGCTCCCGCGGCGCCGCCGCCGCCGATCCGGCCCGAGCTCTCGGCCGCCGACAGGCAGCAGCTCCTCGTCTGGAACGACACCTCGGTCGATTTCAGGACGGAAGCCTGTCTCCACGAGCTGATCACCGAGCAGGCGGCGCGCACGCCTGAGACTGTGGCCGTCGTCTTCGAGGGGCATCAGCTCACCTACCGCGAGCTCGACCAGGCGGCGGGACGCCTCGCCGCGTATCTCCGCAGTCTCGGGGTCGGCCCCGAGGTGCTGGTGGGTATCGCCGCGGAGCGCTCTCTCGGGCTGGTCGTGGGGCTCCTCGCCATCTTGAAGGCGGGCGGCGCCTACGTGCCGCTCGACCCCGACTATCCGGCCGCCCGCCTCGCCGGCATGCTTGAGGATGCCGCCGTGCCGGTGCTGCTTACGCAAAGCCACCTGCTCGAAAGGCTGCCGGAACACGGTGCCTGGGTAGTGCTGCTGGACGGGGAGGTCCCCGAGGCAGGAGCGCTGGCGCCGATCCGTAGGGAACCGAGCCGTTTGGATCCAAGACAAGCGGCCTATGCGATCTTCACCTCGGGCTCGACCGGCCGCCCCAAGGGCGCGGTCAATGAGCACCGCGGCATCGTCAACCGCCTGCTCTGGATGCAACAGGAGTACCGCCTCTCGTCCGAGGACCGGGTGCTCCAGAAGACCCCGTTCAGCTTCGACGTGTCGGTGTGGGAGCTCTTCTGGCCGCTGATCACCGGAGCGCGCCTTATCGTGGCCCGCCCGGGCGGCCACCAGGATCCGGCCTACCTGGTCGACACCATCGAGCGCGAGGGAATCACCACCCTGCACTTCGTTCCCTCGATGCTCCAGGTGTTCCTGGAGGAGAAGGGGCTGGAGCGCCTGTCGTGCCTGCGGCGGGTGATCGCCAGCGGAGAGGCCCTGCCGGCGCCGCTGGCGGACCGCTTCTTCTCTCGCCTGGGCACGCTCGGCGTGAAGCTGCACAACCTCTATGGCCCTACCGAGGCGGCGGTGGACGTTACCTTCCACTCCTGCCGGCGAGGCGAGCCGCGGGTGCCGATAGGTCGGCCGATCGCCAATACCCGCATCCATCTCGTCGACGCCGGCTGGCACGAGGTGCCGGTCGGCGCCTCTGGCGAGCTCTGCATCGGCGGCGTGCAGGTGGGCCGCGGCTACCTGGGCCGCCCGGACCTCACTGCGGACCGCTTCGTTCCCGATCCGTTCGGCGATTTTTTCGACCAGAGCGGCTCGCGGCTCTACCGCACCGGCGACCTGGCCCGGTTCCTTCCGGACGGCGAGATCGAGTACCTCGGCCGTCTCGACCATCAAGTAAAGATCCGCGGCGTCCGTATGGAGTTGGGAGAGATCGAGGAGGCCCTGGCCCGCCATCCCTCCGTCCGCGAAGCCGTCGTGGTGGTCCAGGGAGAGGGAGTGGACCGCTACCTGACCGCGTTCGTCGTTCCCCCGATCCCGGAAGGTTTCGCCGGGTTGCGCGAACACCTTCGCGGCCGCCTGCCGGAAGCCATGGTGCCGGCGGCCTACGTGTTCCTGGAGACCATGCCGCTCTCGCCCAACGGCAAGGCCGACCGCAAGGTGCTGTCGCGGATCGAGCCCGAGCGCGTCGCCGGGCCGTGGACCGCGCCGCGCACCTCCACCGAAGAGAGGCTCGCCGCCATCTGGGCCGGCCTGCTCGGGGTGGAGCACGTGGGCGAGAACGACAGCTTCTTCGACCTGGGCGGCCACTCGCTGATGGGCACGCGGGTGGTCTCCCGGGTGCGCGAGGCCTTCGGGGTCGAGCTGCCGCTGAACGCGCTCTTCGAAGCCCCGACCGTGGCGGCCTTTGCGGCTCGGATCGATGCCGCGCGCTTCGAGGCGGGCTCCCCCGAGGTCGTCGTGGAGGAGGCTCCGCTCCTCCCCGGCGTAATCGAGGCGCCGCTCTCCTTCGCCCAGGAGCGGCTCTGGTTCCTCGACCGGCTGCAGCCCGGCAGCTCGGCCTACAACATCACCGCGGTGCTGCGGCTCACCGGCCGGCTCGACGTCAGGGCGCTGCGGCGCAGCTTCGACGAAATCGTCCGCCGGCACGGCCCTCTCCGGACGACATTCACCGAGGTCCAGGGAGAGCCGAGGCAGAGAGTGTCCCCGGCCACGCCCATTTCCCTGCCGGTCGTGGACCTCTCCGGCCTGCCTGAGCGCCGCCGCAAAGAGGAGACGGACCGCCGGACCGCCGCCGAGGTCGCACGCCCGTTCGACCTGATCCGTGGTCCACTGCTACGCATCCACCTGCTGCGCCAGGGGCCTGGCAATCACACGCTGGTCGTCGTCGTCCACCACATCGTGAGCGACGGATGGTCCATGGGGGTGCTCGTCCAGGAGACGACCGTCCTCTACGAGTCCTTCCTCAGCGGGCTGCCGTCGCCGCTTCCCGAGCTGCCGATCCAATACGCCGAGTTCGCAGCCTGGCAGCGGGACTGGCTGACGGGTCCGCTGCTGGAGGAGCACCTCGGCTATTGGCGGCGTGAGCTCGCCCAGGCTCCCGCGCTGGTTGAGGTCCCCACCGACCGGCCGCGGCCGGCGGTGCAGTCCTACCGCGGCGATGTAATCACCTTGGACCTGCCGGCCACGGTCATGGGCTCGGTCCGCAAGCTCGCCCGGCGCGGGGGCGCCACGCCGTTCATGGTCCTCCTGGCGACCTTCCAGGCTCTGCTCCACCGCGAGTCGGGGTCGAACGACGTGCTCGTGGGCTCGCCGATCGCGAACCGCAACCGGGTGGAGGTCGAGGGGCTGATCGGCCTGTTCGTCAACACCCTCGTCTTCAGGCTGCGCTACCGGGGAGAGGAGAGCTTCCTCGACGTGCTGGACCGCGTCCGCGCCGCGTCGCTCGGCGCCTACGCTCACCAGGATCTCCCGTTCGAGGTGCTCGTTGATGCGCTCGCCATCCCGCGCAGCCTGGCCCACAACCCGCTCTTCCAGGTCATGCTGGTGCTGCAGAACGCCCCTCCGGGAGAGCTGCGGGCACCGGGGCTCACCCTCGGGTTGCTGGAAGTGGCGAACCGCACGGCCAAGGTCGACCTGACGCTGACTCTCGACGGAACCGCTGAAGGCCTTGTCGGCACGCTGGAGTACGCGACCGACCTCTACGACGAGGCCACGGTCCGCCGCCTCCTCGTCCACTTCGAGAACCTGCTCGCCGGCGTGGTCGAGGACCCCCACCGGAGCCTCTCTGGCCTGAACCTGCTCTCCGAGAACGAGCGACGGCAGCTCCTGCTCTGGAACGACACCGCGGTCGAGTATCCCGATGCGTGCCTTCAAGAGCTGCTGGCCGCGCAGGCGGAGCGCACACCCGATGCCGTTGCGGTCGTCTTCGAGGGGGAACGGCTCACCTACGCCGGGCTCCACCGCGAAGCCGGGCGCCTCGCCGCGCACCTGCGGTCGCTGGGCGTGGGGCCCGAGGTGCTGGTAGGGATCGCGGCCGAGCGCTCGCTGGAGATGATCGTGGGGCTCCTCGGCATCCTGCAGGCGGGCGGCGCCTATGTGCCGATCGACCCCGGATACCCGGCCGAGCGGCTCGCCGGCATGATCGAAGACGCGGGCGTGCCCGTGCTGCTGACGCAGAGCCACCTGCTCGACCGCCTGCCGGAGCACGGCGCCTGGGTGGTCCTGCTGGATCAGGAGATCCCGGCGACGGTTCCGCCGGCGGAGCCCGTCCAGGTCAAACCGGGTCACGCGGCTTACGCGATCTTCACCTCGGGCTCGACCGGCCGTCCCAAGGGTGCGGTCAACTCCCACCGCGGCATCGTCAACCGCCTGCTCTGGATGCAGCAGGAGTACGGCCTGACGCCCCATGACCGGGTGCTCCAGAAGACTCCCTTCAGCTTCGACGTGTCGGTGTGGGAGTTTTTCTGGCCGCTGATCACCGGCGCGCGCCTGATCATCGCCCGTCCGGACGGCCACCAGGATCCGGCCTACCTCGTGGACACGATCGTGCGAGAGGGGATCACGACCCTCCACTTCGTGCCCTCGATGCTCCAGGTCTTCGCAGAGCAGGATGGACTGGAGCGCTGCGCGAACCTGCGGCGGGTGATGGCGAGCGGCGAGGCGCTGCCCGCCGACCTGGCCAGCCGCTTCCTGTCCCGGCTGGGTGGTGTCGAGCTGCACAACCTCTATGGCCCGACCGAGGCGGCGGTCGACGTGACCTACCACGCCTGCCGGCCCGGCGAGGCGCGGGTGCCGATCGGCCGGCCGGTCGCCAATACCCGCATCCACCTCCTCGACTCCTCGGGCCAGGAGGTGCCGGTCGGCGTCGCGGGCGAGCTCTGCATCGGCGGCGTGCAGGTGGGCCGCGGCTACCTGAATCGCCCCGACCTCACGGCCGACCGCTTCACTCCCGATCCGTTCGGCGAAGTTTTCGGCTTAAGGGGCGCGCGCTTCTACCGCACCGGCGACCTGGCGCGCTGGCTGACCAACGGCGAGGTCGAGTACCTCGGCCGCATCGACCATCAAGTCAAGATCCGCGGCGTCCGCATCGAGCTGGGCGAGATCGAGTCCACCCTGTGCCGCCACCCAGAGGTACGCGAGGCCGTGGTGCTCACGCACGGTCAGGGTGCGGACCGCGCGCTCGTCGCCTACCTCGTGCCGCCGCTCCCAGAAGGTGCTGCCGGGCTGCGCGAGCACCTGCAGGCAAGCCTGCCCGAGGCGATGGTGCCGTCGGCCTTCGTCTTCCTCCGCTCCATGCCGCTCTCCCCGAACGGCAAGGTGGACCGCAAGGCCCTGGCGCGCATCGAGCCCGAGCGCGAGACCGCGGCTTTCGTCATGCCACGCACGCTCCTCGAAGAGCGGCTCGTCGGGATCTGGAGCGAGTTGCTCGGGGCGGAGCGCGTCGGGGCCGAGGACCACTTCTTCCACCTGGGCGGCCACTCGCTCATGGCCATGCGCCTGGTGTCACGGGTGCGCGAGACCTTCGGTGTCGAGCTGCCCCTGCGCGAGGTGTTCGAAGCTCCTACGCTCGCGGGGTTGGCCGCGCGGATCGGCGCCGTGGGCGTCTTCGGCTCGTTCCAGGAGGTCCAGGACGCTCCGCTCTCCGCCGGAGCCACGAAAGCGCCCCTCTCCTTCTCCCAAGAGCGGATCTGGTTCCTCGACCGCCTGCAGCCAGGCGCCGCTGTCTATAACATCCCGTTCGCGATGCAGCTCCGCGGCGCTCTGCAGCCCGAAGCGCTCGCAGCCACCTTCCGCGAAATCGCCCGGCGGCACGAGGCGCTGCGCACCGGCTTCGAGGAGGCCGAGGGCAGGCCGGTGCAGGTCATCTCCGGCGAGGCGGAGCTGGAAATGCCGTTGATCGACCTCTCCGGCCTTCCGGAGCCGGCGCGGCAGCCCGAGCTCGAGCGTCTCGCGCACGAGGAGGCGGGCCGGCCGTTCGACCTCCGCCGGCCGCCGCTGCTGCGCGTCAGGACGATTCGGCTGTCCGCGGCCGAGCACGCCCTGCTCGCCACGATCCATCACATCGTCAGCGACGGCTGGTCCAGCGGCGTGCTGGTCAACGAGGTGGCGGCGCTCTACGCGGCGTTCGCGGAAGGCCGGCCTTCGCCCCTGCCGGACCTGCCGTTGCAGTACGCAGACTTCGCGGTCTGGCAGCGCGGCTGGCTCGCCGGCGAGGTCCTGGAGCAGGAGCTGGCCCACTGGCGCGGCGCGCTGGCCGGGGCTTCGATGGTCCTCGATCTGCCGGCCGACCACCCGCGCCTGCCAGTGCAGAGGCACCACGGCCGCATCCTGCCCATCTCGCTTCCGGCCGCGCTGGCCGAGCCGGTTCGCGCTCTGGCACTCAGCGAGGGCGCGACATTCTTCATGGCTCTCCTGGGCGGCTTCGCCACGCTGCTCCACCGCTACAGCGGACAGGAGGACTTCCTGGTGGGCACGCCGGTGGCAGGCCGGAACCGCAAGGAGGTCGAGCCGCTGATCGGCTGCTTCGTCAACACGCTGGCGCTGCGGACGTACTTCGACGGCCGGCCCTCGTTGCGCGAGCTGCTGGGACGGCTGCGGAGCGTCACTCTTGACGCCTACGCGCACCAGGACCTCCCTTTCGAGCGGCTGGTCGAAGAGCTGCACGCGGAGCGCGACTTGTCGCGCTCGCCTCTCTTCCAGGTCATGTTCGTGCTCCAGAACGCACCCCAAGGCGCCATGGAGCTGCCGGGGATCACCCTGGAGCCGATCCGGGTGTCGAGCGGCGCGGCCCGGTTCGACCTCACGCTCGCACTGGTCGAGGGCGACGGCGACCTCGAAGGTGTCCTGGAGTACGACGCGGATCTCTTCGAGGAGACCACGGCACACCGACTGGCGACGCACCTGCAAGCCCTGCTCTCGGCCGCATCCGCGGAGCCCGAGGCCCGGGTCTCGGAGCTCGCGTTCCTCGGCGAGGCCGAGCGCCGACAGCTCCTCGAAGCCGGGGACGGACTGCGGCTGGAGCTGCCGGCGCTGTCGGAGGACAACACCGTGATCTCGCTCTTCCAGCGGCAGGTCCGGCGCGCTCCCGAAGCACCGGCTGTCACGCAGGGCGCGGAGCACCTGACCTATGCCGAGCTCGACAAGCGCTCGGACCGGCTCGCGGCCCGGCTGCGCTCGCAGGGGGTCGGACCCGAATCGCTCGTCGGCATCGCCCTGGAGCGGACTCCCGGCATGGTGGTCGCCGTCCTAGCCGTACTCAAGAGCGGAGGCGCCTACGTGCCGCTCGATCCCTCGCATCCGCGGGAGCGGCTGGCGCTGATCCTGGAGGCCGCCCGGCCCCGGGTGGTGTTGACGGAGATCGGCGAGCTTCCCGAAGCCGGGATCCAGCCCGTGGCCGGGGATCTCGCCTATGTCATCTTCACCTCGGGCTCCACGGGCCGGCCCAAGGGTGTGCAGGTGACGCAGCGGGCGCTGGTGAGCTTCCTGCTCTCCATGAGCCGCGAGCCAGGGCTTTGCGAGAGCGACGTGATGCTCGCGGTGACCACGCTGTCGTTCGACATCGCCGGGCTGGAGCTGCTGCTGCCGCTGATCGTGGGAGCCCGGGTCGAGATCGCCTCGCGCGAGGACGCGGCGGACGGTCTCCGCCTGCGGCGGCTTCTGCCGGAGGCTACCGTGCTGCAGGCCACGCCGGCCACCTGGCGCATGCTGCTCGACGCCGGCTGGGAGGGCGACCGCCGCCTGAAGGCCCTGTGCGGCGGCGAGGCCCTCCCTGCGGACCTGGCCGTGCGGCTGTTGCCGCGGGTCGACTCGCTCTGGAACATGTACGGCCCCACCGAGACTACCATCTGGTCCGCCACCCGGCAGGTGACGGGGAACGACGTGGCGGTGGGAGGCGCGATCGCGAACACGCGTCTCTACGTGCTCGACCGCGGGGCCGGGCTCGCGCCGCTCGGAGTGCCGGGAGAGCTGTGCATCGGCGGCGGCGGGCTGGCTCGAGGCTACCTCGACGCGCCGCACCTCACCGCGGAGCGCTTCGTGCCCGATCCGTTCGCGGACGAGCCGGGAGCGCGGATGTACCGCACGGGCGATCTCGTGCGCTGGCGGGAGGAAGGCCGCATCGAGTTCCTGGGCCGGATCGACTTCCAGGTCAAGCTCCGCGGCTTCCGCATCGAGCTGGGAGAGATCGAGGCCGCTCTGTGCACCCACGACCGCGTGCGGCAGGCGGTCGCCGGCCTGCGCGATGATGGAGGAAGTCCCCGGCTCGTGGCTTGGCTAGTGGCGGATGAAGGCTCCTCGGACGAGCTGCGCGCCTTCCTGCGCGCCCGCCTGCCGGAATATATGATCCCTTCGACCTTCATGGTCCTCCCCGCCCTGCCGCTCAACCCGAACGGCAAGGTGGACCGCAAGGCCCTGCCCGAGCCGGAGGCCGAGGCCAGAGCGGAGTACGTGGCCCCGCGCAACGCGACCGAGGAGCTGCTCGCCGCCATCTGGTCCGAGGTGCTCGGTATCGAGGGGGTTGAGCGGGAGGAGCGGGTGGAGCGCGTGGGCGCCGAGGACAGCTTCTTCGAGCTGGGCGGGCACTCGCTGCTCGGCACCCAGGTGGTGTCGCGGGTGCGCGAGGAGCTGCGGGTGGAGCTGCCCCTGCGCGCCGTCTTCGAGAGCCCGACCCTCTCCGCGCTGGCCCGCCGGGTCGAGGACCTTCGGCGGAAGGGCCCGGCAGGGGGTCCGCCGCGCATCGAGCCCCTATCAAGAGAGAGACCGCGGGAGGGAGCGCTGGCGGTCTCGTTCTCTCAGCAGCGTCTCTGGTTCCTCGACCGGCTCGAGCCAGGAAGGGCCACCTACAACATACCCCTGGCCTTGCGCCTCGAGGGACCCCTCGATACTGGCGCTCTCGAAGCGGCCCTGCACGAGATCGTGCGCCGTCACGAAGCTCTGCGCACCACCTTCACCGCCGTGGATGGCCGCCCGTACCAGCTCGTCCACGAGCCGGGTCCGGCCGGGTTGCCCCTCTGCGACCTGAGCGGGCTGGAGCCGGAGGAGCGTGCCGTGGAGTCCCGGCTGCGGGTCGCCGAGGAGGCCCGCACTCCCTTCTCCCTGGAACGGGGTCCGCTGGTGCGCACCACGCTGCTCCGCCTCGGCGATGCCGAGCACGTCTTGCTCCTCACCCTGCACCACATCGTCAGCGACGGCTGGTCGGTCCCGATCTACCTCCGCGAGATGACGTCCCTGTACGAGCAGAACACGACCGGCAAGCCTGCGATGCTGCCCGAGCTTCCAGTCCAGTACGCCGACTTCGCGCACTGGCAGCGTCGATGGCTCCAAGGCGAGACGCTGGAGGCGGAGCTGGCTCACTGGCGCGAGCGGCTGCAGGGCCTGCCGCCGCTCCTCGAGCTCCCCACCGACCGGCCGCGGCCAGCGGTGAGGAGCTGGCGCGGAGCCACGCGCCGGTTGATCTTCGAGGGTGGCCTGGCCCGGAGTCTCCACAGCACGGCGCGCCGGCTCGGCGCCACGCCGTTCATGGTGATGCTCTCCGCCTTCGCGGCCCTGCTGCACCGCTACAGCTCTCAGGAGAGCTTCGCGGTGGGCGTGCCGGTCGCAGGGCGGAACCGGGTCGAGATCGAGCCGCTGATCGGATTCTTCGTCAACACTCTGGTACTGCGCTGCGACGTCACCGGCGAGACGGAGGTCCGCGCGCTCGTGGAGCGGCTCCGCGAGCAGGTGCTCGACGCGGACGCCCATCAGGACGTGCCGTTCGAAAAGCTCGTCGAGGAGCTTTCGCCCGGGCGCAGCCTGAGCCACTCGCCTCTCTTCCAGGTGATGCTGGCGTTCCAGAACCTGGCGCGCGAGGACTTCGAGCCCCGCGAGCTGAAGGTAACGCCGATCGACGCCGCGAACGGCACGTCCAAGTTCGACCTGACGCTCTCGGTGCTCGCCGACGAAGACCGGATGGTCTTCGCCCTGGAGCACAGCACCGAGCTGTTCGACGGCGCCACGCTCGACCGGCTCGGCGGCCATCTGGTCCGGCTGCTCGAAGGCGCGCTCGCCGCGCCCGAGCTCCAGGTCGCAGATCTCCCGCTGCTCAGCCTCGAGGAAGAGCGCCAGCTCGTCCAGTGGAATGAGACGGCCGTGGCCCATCCCACGGACGTCTGCCTGCATGAGCTGGTCGAAGCGCAGGTGAAACGCTCGCCGGAGCGGCAGGCCGTCACGTTCGAGGGGCGAAGCCTGACCTACCGCGAGCTGGATCGAGCGGCCGACCGGCTCGCCCTGCGCCTGCGAAATGCGGGGACGCGATCGGAGACCGTCGTCGGCGTGCTGGCGGAAAGGTCGCTGGAGATGGTGGTGGCGCTGCTCGCGGTGCTCAAGGCGGGCGGAGCCTACCTCCCCCTCGATCCCGACTACCCCGCGGACCGGCTCGCTTTCATGATCGCGGACTCGCGCGTGCCCGTGGTGCTGGCGCAGGAGAGCCTCCTGGAGGCGCTGCCGGTCCGCGAGGCCAGGGTCCTGCCGCTCGCAGGCGCGGCCGAGGCGGCGGAGGAGGTGCAGCGGTCCGGAGCGAAGGGGATTCCGGAGAGCCTGGCCTACGTGATCTACACCTCGGGCTCCACCGGCCGGCCGAAGGGGACCATGGTACCGCACCGGTCGATCCTCAACCATATGCTGTGGATGCAGTCGACCTTTCCCCTGGAGCCCTCCGATCGCGTGCTCCAGAAGACGTCGTTCAGCTTCGACGCCTCGGTCTGGGAATTCCTGGCGCCGCTGTTCGCCGGGGCCACCCTGGTCATGGCTCCGCCGGGTGCGCAGCGCGATCCGGCCGCGCTGGCGCGCAGCATCCAGGAATCCGGGGCCACCATCCTGCAGGTGGTGCCGTCGCTCCTGCGCGCGATGCTGGACGGCGGCTGGCTGGACGGGTGCCGCAGCCTGCGCCGTGTCTACTGCGGCGGCGAAGAGCTCACGGAAGATATCGTGGCGGACTTCTTCCGGGTCTCGGAGGCGGAGCTGCACAACCTTTACGGTCCGACGGAGACGGCCAGCGAAACCACCTTCTGGACTTGCGAACGGGACGGCCGGCGAGGATCGGTGCCGATCGGCAGGCCGGTGCCCAACACGCGGCTTCACATCGTCGATCCGCGGCTGCGGCCGGTTCCGGTTGGCGTGCCGGGCGAGCTGCTGATCGGCGGTGTCCAGGTGAGCCGAGGATACCTGGCGCGGCCGGAGCTGACGGCGGAGCGCTTCGTCCCCGACCCGTTCTCCGGCGAGCCCGGAGCGCGGCTGTACCGCACCGGCGACCGGGTGGAGCGGCGGCCGGACGGCGCCGCCGAGTTCCTGGGCCGGGTCGACTTCCAGATCAAGATTCGCGGCTTCCGCATCGAGCTGGGCGAGGTCGAGTCCGCGCTCCTGGCCATCCCGGGAATCGCCGAGGCCGCGGTGCTCGCGCTCGGCGAGGGAGCCGACAAGCGCCTCGTGGCCTACGTGTCAGGCCCTCTGCGCTCCGAGGAGATCCGTGCCTCCCTGAAGGCGCGGCTGCCCTCCTTCCAGGTGCCGTCCGGGATCGTGGTGCTCGATGCCCTGCCGCTCAGCCCGAACGGCAAGGTGGACCGGAAGGCTCTCGCCCGGATCGAGCCGCCGGCCGCCGCCGAGCGGGAGCTGGTTGCGCCGCGCACACCGGCCGAGGAGATGCTGACCGGGGTCTGGGGCGAGCTGCTCGGACTGGAAAACGTGGGGGTGGAGGACCAGTTCTTCGAGCTCGGCGGCCACTCGCTCCTCGCCACACGCCTGGCGTCGCGGGTGCGCGAGCTGTTCGGCGTCGAGATCCCCCTGCGCGACATCTTCGAGACGCCGACACCGGCCGGGCTCGCCCTACGCATCGAGGCGGCCCGCATAAGCGGCGGACCTCCGGCTCCGCCACTCGTTCCGGGCATGGGCGAGGACCGGTTCCGGGCCCGGCTCTCCTTCGCGCAGGAACGGCTCTGGTTCCTCGACCGCTTGCAGCCCGGGAGCGCGTTCTACAACGTGCCGTTCGCCCTGCGCATCTCCGGTGCGCTCGATCCGGCCGTGTTCGCAGCGGCGCTTGCCGAGATCGTCCGCCGCCACGACGCCCTGCGCACCACGTTCACCGACGCCGCGGGCGAGCCCTAGCAGGTGGTCTCCCCGGAGCTGGCCGTGCCCCTGCCGATCGTCGACCTCTCGGCCCTGCCCACGGAGATGCACGAGCCCGAGGCCCGCCGGCGCCTGGATCGGGAGGCGGCGCGGCCGTTCGACCTGGAACGCGGGCCGCTGCTCCGCGCGCTGCTTGTTCGGCTGGACGAGGAGGAGCATCTGGCAATCCTCACCCTCCACCACATCGTCTCGGACGGCTGGTCGTTCGACGTGCTTGTGCACGAGCTGGCCGAGCTCGCCACCGCGGCGCTCGAAGGCCGGGCCGCCCGGCTGCCGGACCTGCCGGTGCAGTACGCGGACTTCGCCCGCTGGCAGCGCGACTGGCTGTCCGGCGAGGTGCTGGACGAGCAGATCGCCCATTGGAAGGAGGCGCTGCGCGGCACGCCCACGGTCCTCGAGTTGCCCGCGGACCGGCCGCGGCCGCCGGTGCAGACCTTCCGCGGCGCGAGCGTGCCCCTCGCCGTGCCGGCGGAGCTCACCGCCGCGCTCCGCGACCTGGGCCGGCGCCAGGGCGTGACCCTGTTCATGTCGCTCCTCGCGGCGTTCGAGGTCGTCCTCGCCCGCTACACGGGTGAGGACGACCTCCTGGTCGGCTCGCCCGTGGCCAATCGCAACCGCGGCGAGACCGAGGGGTTGATCGGCTCCTTCGTCAACAACCTGGCCCTACGCGCCGACCTGTCGGGCGATCCGCCCTTCGCCGATCTCCTCGGCCGGGTGCGCGCGAACGCGCTCGCCGCCTACGAGCACCAGGACCTGCCCTTCGAGAAGCTCGTGGAGGAGCTGGGCATCGAGCGCAGCCTCGCGCGCAACCCGCTCTTCCAGGTCGTCTTCTCGCTGCGTAACGCGCCGGCCGACCGGTTCGAGCTGCCCGGCCTGACGCTTGCGCCTGTCGACCTCGACTCGACGACCGCAAAGACCGACCTGCTCCTGGCCCTGGCCGAGGCCGGGGAAGACGTCGGCGGCGTCTGGGAGTACGCGACCGACCTCTTCGACCGCGCGCGCATAGAGCGCATGACCGGCCACCTGCTCACGCTCCTCGAAGCCGCGGTGGCCGATCCCTCCATCCGGACCTCCGACCTGCCGCTCCTCACCGGGGCCGAGCAGGAGCAGCTCCGCGGCTGGAACGCAGGCATGGAAGCGCTCCCCGTCGACCCCCTCCACGAGACCTTCGCGATGCGGGCGGCGGAGGCTCCGGATCACCCCGCCATGGTCTTCGGCGACAAGTCGATCACCTACGGCGACCTCGCAAAGCGGGCTGGCCGTCTGGCCCGGCACCTCGTGAAGCTGGGTGTCGGACCCGAGACCCGCGTCGGCATCGCGGCCGAGCCGGGGGTCGAACGCATCGTCGCGGTCCTCGCGGTCTGGATGGCCGGCGGCGCCTACGTGCCGCTCGACGCCTCCTATCCCGAGGAGCGCCTGGCCTTCATGCTGGAGGACTCGGCCGCGCCCGTGCTCCTCGCCGATACGCGGCTACTCGAATCCCTGCCCCCCTATGGCGGCAAGGTCGTACCCCTGGACGTTCCGTTGCGTCAACGCGGGAAAACCGCCCCGCTCCCGCGGGTGACGCCGGACCACCTGGCCTACGTCATCTACACCTCGGGCTCGACCGGCCGGCCGAACGGCGTGCTCGTGCGCCACGGCTCGGCCGCGCGCCTGATCCGCGAGGCGATCGGCCACTTCCAGGTCGGCCCGGAGAGCCGCGTGCTCCAGTCGGTCTCGTTCAGCTTCGACGCCTCGGTGCTGGAGACCTGGCTGGCGCTGGCGAGCGGCGCCACGCTCGTCATCGCTCCGCGCGCAGCCCTGCTGTCCGGAGAGGCGCTCGCGGCGACCATCGGCCGCCATGGCATCACCACGGCCGTCCTCACGCCGGCCGTGCTCGCCAACCTGCCCGAGGAGGGCCTGCCCACGGTGGTCACGGCGAGCGTGGGCGGCGACAGTTGCCCGGGCGAGCTCGCGACGCGCTGGGCGAGCCGCATCCGCCTGCTCAACTGCTATGGCCCGACCGAGGCCACGATCTATGCGACCGTCCTCCACCTGACCGGCGCCTTCGCCAAGGAGCCGCCGATCGGCCGGCCCGTGGGCGGTACCGCGGTCCACCTGCGCGACCGCTCCGGCCAGCCCGTGCCCGTGGGCGTGCCCGGCGAGCTGTGCATCGCGGGCGAGGGCCTGGCGCGCGGCTACCTGAACCGGCCCGACCTCACGGCCCAGCGCCTCCTCCCCCACCCGGATGGCGAGCGCCTCTACCGCACCGGCGACCTCGCTCGCCACCTGCCGGACGGCACGCTGGAGTTCCTCGGCCGCGTCGACCACCAAGTCAAGCTGCGCGGCCTGCGGATCGAGCTGGGCGAGGCCGAGGCCGCGCTCGCCCGCCACCCCGCGGTGCGCGAGTGCGCCGCGGCCGTGCGCGGCTCCGGCTCCGACCGCCGCCTCGTCGCCTGGGTCGTCTTCCACGAGGGCGAAGCGGTCTCTTCGACCGACCTGCGCGCCTTCCTGCGCGAGCGCCTGCCCGAGCACATGCTGCCCGCGGCGGTCGTGCCAATCGAGGCGCTGCCACTCTCCCCCACCGGCAAGGTGGACCGCACGGCACTCCCCGACCCGCAGGCCGACGCCGCGGACCGCATCGCACCGCGCGACACCCTGGAGCACGAGCTGGCCCATCTCTGGGAGGAGGCGCTCGGCACCGGCCCGATCGGCGTGCGCGACGACTTCTTCGCCCTGGGCGGCCACTCGCTCCTCGCCGTGCGCCTGATGTCGAGGATCGAGGAGCGGCTCGGCCGCGCGCTGCCGCTCACCGCGCTCTTCACGGCCGGCACGGTCGAGGGCATGGCCGCGCTGCTCCGCGAGGAGATGACTGCCGGACCGTCGTCCAACCTCATCCCCCTGCAGGCGAAGGGTGGGAAGCCGCCGTTCTTCTGGGTCCACCCGGCCGGCGGCGACGTGCTCTGCTACGCGGGCCTCGCCCGCCATCTCGGCGACGACCAGCCGTTCTACGGCATCCAGGCGGACGGCGAGAATCCGCCGTCGCGGATCGAGGAGATGGCCGAGCGCTACATCCAGGAGGTCCGGCGCATCCAGCCCGAGGGTCCCTACTTCCTGGGCGGCTGGTCGCTCGGCGGCGCGGTCGCCTTCGAGATGGCGCGGCAGCTCCGCGCGGCCGGAGCCACTGTGGCCCTGCTCGCGGTGATCGACGGCGCACTAACCGTTGAGTCGGGCCCTGAGGAGAGCGATGCCGACTTCCTCCTCGATATTGCGGCCTACGTCGGCAACTTCCACGGCCGAGCGCCGGAGGTTTCGCGCGACCGGCTGGAGGCGCTCGACGCCGACGGGCAGATCGCCTATGTGACCGAGCGGCTGGCGGCCATCGACTTTCTGCCACCGGGATCGGGCGAGGCGCAACTGCGCCGCGTGCTCGCGGTCTATCGCGCCAATGCCAGGGCGGCGCGGCGCTACCGTCCGGGCTCCTATCCGGACGGCCTGGTGCTGCTCCGGGCCGAGGAGTCGCCGCATGCAGAGGCCGACCTGGGCTGGCGCCGGTTCGTCGACGGCACGGTCGAGATCCACACCGTGCCGGGAAATCACCTGACCCTGCTGGCCGAGCCGAACGTGAGTGTCCTCGCCGCGCGGCTCCGTCTCTATCTGGAGGAGCAGGCTTTCGCCGGCGAAATGGAAACCGTCTTCGAGTAGAGTCACATCCATGAAAAGAACCCTTCCGCTGCTGTTGTTGTTGACCGCCGTGCCCCTTTTCGCCGCGCCGGCCGAGCCGGATCTCCAGGCCGATCTTGACTCCTTGGTAGCCGCGGAACGGGCGTTCTCGAAAACCTCCGAAGAGCAGGGGACGAAGGCCGCTTTCCTGGCCAATCTGGCCGACGACTCGATCCTGTTCCGCCCGGGACCGATACTGGGCAGGCCCTGGACCGAAGCCCGCCCTGCCCCGCCTGGCCTCCTCACCTGGTTTCCGGTCAAGGCGGACATCGCCCGCAGCGGCGACCTCGGCTACTCGACCGGTCCCTGGGAGGCGCGCCCCAAGGGCAAGGACGACACCAACGTCCTCCATGGCAACTACGTCACAATCTGGAAGAAGCGGGAGGACGGCACCTGGAAGCTGGTGACCGACATCGGCAACGTCAATCCGAAGCCGACCGCCGCCACGCCCGAGGCGTTGCGGCTCGACCTCGCCGAGGTCCGCACCCGTGGAGGCGTCGAGAGCCCGGCAACGGCCGAGGCCTCGCTCCTGGCAGCCGATCGTGCGTTCGGCGATGAGGCGAAGGCCAAGGGTATGCCGGCAGGCTATGCGGGCCTCCTCACCGACGACGCCCGGGTCCTGCGGAACGGCGCCTTTCCCGTGACCGGCAAGGACGCGATCCGCGCCTTCCTCACGGAGCGGAAGGTCGCAATGAGTTGGGAGCCGTTAAAGGCGGGCACCTCCCGCGCCGGCGACTTCGGCTACACCTACGGCACCTACGAAGAGACGGCCGCGGGCAATCTCGCCGAGAAGGGTCACTACCTCAGGATTTGGAAAAAGCAGGGCGGAGACGCCTGGAAGCTGGTGCTCGACATCACCAGCCCGCTCCCGCCTTCCCCTCATTAGAGCCCGGGTATTGGGGTATGCGAGGTGCACGCCCCCTTCACAGACGCACCCTCATTTCAGAGCCGCTGATATTTCTCTACTCTTGTTGTTTACAGAATTTTAAGTACGTCTGCATTTTAGTTGCATCGCAGACCTCCTTCCCCAGCGAGTAGCTCGCTACAACAAAACGAGGGAAAAGCGGCGCACTCTGGCTGAGTTTGCGCACTCTAGTAGTCGTGGAGTCCTGACAACGAGAGCTCACGCTATGGGAGACGTGCAAATGTTTGAGACCCTGGAGCCGCAGGTCCAGGACGAGGAGAGACAGGGGCCGGCCTTCATGGCGCGCGCCCTGGATGGATTCAGACAGTCCGAAATCCGCCGCATGACGCGCGAGTGCGAGCGGGTCAACGGGATCAACCTGGGCCAAGGGATCTGTGATCTTCCGACGCCTTCCGAGGTGCTCGACAGCGCCATTGCAGCCATGCGGAGTGGCAAGAACACGTACTCCTATGCCGAAGGGATCCTGGCGCTACGCCAGGCGATTTCTGAAAAGCTGCTCAGGGACAACGGCATCGTGGCCGATCCCCGCACCGAGATCTCAGTCACCATCGGCGCGACCGGCGGCTATGTCTCGACGATCAACGCTCTTCTCAACAAGGGCGACGGCATCCTCATCTTCGAGCCGTACTACGGCTATCACGTCAACTCGGCGCTGATCGGCGGCTTCGAGCCGCAGTTCGTCGAGTTGGAGGCGCCGTCCTTCGCCATTCACGCAGAAGCGATCCGGCGCGCGATCCGTCCCAACACCCGCGCGATCGTCCTGTGTACACCCAACAACCCGAGCGGCAAGATGCTCGACGAAGCCGACCTGCGTGCCGTCGAGGAGGTCGCGAACGAGCACAACCTGCTCGTGATCACCGACGAGATCTACGAGTACATCCGTTTCGACGGGCGGCCTCACATCTCGCCTGCGAGCTTCGGGGAACTGAGATCGCGGACGGTCAGCATCATGGGGCTGTCGAAGATCTTCAGCATCACGGGCTGGCGGCTCGGCTACGTGGCCGCGCCCGAGCCCCTGGCGCGGCTGATCGCGCTGGTCAACGACCTCTATTACGTCTGCGCGCCGACTCCCCTGCAACACGGGGTGATCGACGGCTTCAACCTTCCGCCCAGCTACATCCAGGGGTTGCAGGCCGAGTACCAGGAAAAGCGTGACCTCGTGTGCGGTGCCCTGGCCGACGCGGGGTTCACGCCGGTCGTGCCGCAGGGCGCCTATTACGTGCTCGCGGACATCAGCCGGCTGGGCTTCGACAACGCCAGCCAGGCCGCGATGGCTCTGCTGGAAAACTGCCACGTGGCGGCCGTGCCCGGCACCTCGTTCTTCCGGGGCCGGGCAGGCGAGAAGTTCCTTCGTTTTTGTTTTGCTGTCGAGACAGGCCTTCTCGAGGAAGCCTGTCGCAGAATTCGTACTTTTGCTTAACGGGTTCGTGGGAGGTGAAAGTGGAGCAACAACCGAGTCCGGTCCGAGGACCGGAATCCTGGGTATTGAATCGTGACACGGCGGTGGAAGCCGAGCTCGATGTGCTGCCGGTCTTCCCATCTGTGTCGAACCTGCTGCAGGACCCTGATCAGATCGCACGGATTCTAAGCTCGAGCGCAGTGCGGGAAGTGCGCTGCTTCGCCCTCGGACCGGCGGGGACCAACATCGCGCAGGCTTGCGAGCGCTGGCTGAGGCGCCTCGGTATCGAGGACAAGAGCACGATGAACCTGTGCCCGACCCCCGAGGACTCGGTGGTCGCGGCGCGCCGCGAGACCGCTCCGGAGCGCGGCATCCTGGGGATCTTCTGGACCTGCGCGGTCTTCGACCGCGAGAAAGAGGTCTTCTTCAAGAACCCCGACGTCTATCCCTTCTTCGTCCAGGAGACGATGCTGCTCGACGAGATGCAGCTCGCCACCCGGCCCGAGCTGGCCGCGGCTTATGACGGCGTCATCCCGGCGCACTGGCGCATCGCCTCGCATCCATCGCCCGCGCCGCTGCTCGAGATGCTGCCCTCCACCGTGCGCCTCGCGCTCAGCAACGCCGATGCCGCCGCCGTCTGCGCCGCCGGAGAGAGCGAGGCCTGCATTACCACGGAGAGCGCGCGGCAGATCCACGGCCTGGTCCAGATCCACTCCTTCGGCAGCCCGCCGATGGTCTTCTTCGGAGGCATCACGGGGGGAGGCGCCAAACTCTTCCGGCAGGCGGCGGAGGTCTCGGACCGATGAGCGAAGGGACGACCCTGAACGGGCGTGTCGACATCCCGGAGGGCCGCGCATGGCTGGGAGGCGACCATCCCGGCGAGGGGCCGGCGGTCGAGCTGCACGTGCCCGCCTTCTCCATGGACCGCTGCATGGTCTCCAACCAGGCCTACGCGCGGTTCATCGCCGACGGCGGCTACAAGAAGAGGGAGCTGTGGTCGCCGGAAGGCTTCGAGTGGCTCGCGGCCGAGGGCATCGACCGTCCTGCCTACTGGGAGGACGAGCGCTTCAACTCCCCCGATCAGCCGGTCACCGGCGTCTCCTTCCACGAGGCCTCGGCCTACGCCGCCTGGATGGGCGGGCGCCTGCCGGCCGAGGTCGAGTGGGAGAGGGCAGCCCGCGGTTCCGATGCACGTGACTTTCCTTGGGGGAACGAAGAGCCGGACGCGGACCGCGCCCACTTCGCGCCCGGATTCGTCCCGGTCAGCTTCGGGACGGCGCCGGTCGACGAGCTGCCGGGCGGCGACTCTCCCTTCCACTGCCGTCAGATGGCAGGCAACCTGTTCGAGTGGTGCCTCGACTTCTTCCACTTCGACACCCCGTCCAAGCGCCGCCAGGAAGCCCTGGTCGAGCGGCGCCATTCCGGCAGGCGGATGCTCAAGGGCGGGGCGTGGACCACTGGAGCGACGCGGCTGCGGGTTTCGGCGCGCTGGTTCTACATGCCGGGCCTTCGCGATAACGTACAGGGCTTTCGCGTCGCCTATGGACCCGAGCCGGAGTAGAGAGAAGGAGATCGAGATGCGCAAAATACCGAATTTCTTCCATGAGGTCGCGGGGCGGGTGCCCGAGCCCGTCGACTATGCCACCTATCGCCTGAAGGTCGAAGGCGGCGTGGCCCGCCCGATGTCCCTGTCCCTCGACGAGCTGCGCGAGCTGGTGCCCGCGGTCGAGGAGGACCGCCGCTTCTACTGCGTCAACGGCTGGAGCCTGCAGGCGCTGTGGCGGGGCTACCGGCTCGCGGACCTCCTGGAGGCCGTGGGTGCCGATCCCGCCATGGAGTACCTGCGGGCCACGAGCGTCTTCGGCTACGAGGACACCACGTCCATCGCCGATCTGCTCGATGGAAGCGCGATGCTCGTGACGCACATGAACGACGAGCCGCTGGCGCCCGAGCGCGGACGGCCGATCCGGGTCATGACCTTCAACATGTACCAGTTCAAGGCGGTCAAGGCGCTCGGCAGGATCGAGATCGTCGCCGACTACCGGCCCGGCACGTGGGAGAAGGTGGGCTACCAGGATGCAACGGTCCAGCCCTACCCGCACCTCGCGATCGACCGCGACGAGGAGCTGATGCCGGACCCGGAGGTCCTGCAGGCTTTCTACCGGAAGTCGGCGGAAATCGATGGATAGGCCGAACGAGCCAAACGAGAGCGCGCCGCCCGACCAGCTCGCGGTCGAGATGAAGATTGCCCTGGTGATGCATGCCGACCTGGACCGGGGGGCCGTGGCGAACCGCGGCGCCGTGCTGGCCACCGGCCTGGCGATGCGCCATCCGGAGATTATCGGCCCCGATCTGGCGACCCAGGACGGAAAAGTCCTCTTCGGGTTCACAAAGGTCCCGATCGTCGTGCTCTCCGCCCGCGAGCAGTCGCTCGTGGACCTCGAGGCGCGGGCGCGCGAAAAGGGGTTGACGACACTTGTATTTTTAGGCCGGGCGCAAGGCATGCGCTCCTACGAGGCCTACCGGGAATCGGTCGCTGCGAGCGAGGCAGCCGATCTCGATATCGACGCGGTGTTGCTTTACGGCCCACGCAAGGCCGTGAGCCAGGTCACCGGCTCGCTTCCATCCTTACGCTAGGAGATATGTGCAGATGCGTTTCGGAGCTCAGATACGGAAAGACGTGATGCAGGACGAGATCAGCCTGGACACACTCAGGCAGGAGATCGACAAAGAGGATTGGGAGCTGCTGGAGGTTCTGGCGCGGCGCTTCTCCCTGGTCACCATGGTTGCCCGCCTGAAGAAGAGCGAAGAGATCCCCTTGCGCGACCTCGAGCGCGAGCGCCGGGTGCTGGAGGACCGCACTGCCCGCGGGGAGGCGGTGGGCCTCGACGCGGAGCTGGTGGAGCAGGTCTTCCGGCTCATCATGGATCACAGCCTGCAGCGCCAGGTGAGCCTGCACGCCAGGCCGCTCGCTCCGGCTCCGGTCCCGGTCAAGAACCCGCAAGACACGCCCACCCGGAACAACGAAGACTGGTGGGAGCGCTTCCTCCGCGATTGCCGGACGATGTGCTGCTAAAAGGGGTACTCTCCCCCTTGTCGTACTTTCAAGGTGCTTTCCAACCGGAAGGAGAATGAAGTGAAAAAAGGTAAGAAGAGGTTGACGCTAAACAAAGAGACTTTAAGAAACCTGGCTACCTATCACACGGCCGCTGGGGGGTATCCTCCTCCCAACGAAACAGATTCCTGCGGGTGCGTCTATAATACATACACCTGCAATACGTCCTGTTTGCCAGGGGCCACTTGCTGCGGGACCTGCCCGTATGAGTAGCCTGCCGGATTACCGGCAAGCACGGATTTAGCTGTTCGGCACGACCGCGTCCACCGGTCAGCTACTGAAGTGACAGCGCCCGCCCTCTGACGGGGGCGGCGCTTCTCACCTCTACCGCACCGTCACGCTGCTAAAAGGGGTGCTCACCAGGAAAGACTGGTGGGCCGTCAGAGACTCGAACTCTGGACCCGCGGATTAAAAGTCCGCTGCTCTACCAACTGAGCTAACGGCCCCTTGAGCGGGGGAAGTATAGTGGATTACCGCTGCTCGAGGATGCGGCCCAATCGGCCGGAGGTGAGGCGGCTCATGTCGGAGGAGTCGCGCAGCAGCGTCTCCTCGCGGCGCGGGCCCGTGGAGATCAGGGCGATCGGGGCCCCGACCTCCTCCTGCAGGAAGTCGATGTAATCCCTCGCCTCCTGGGGAAGCTCCCCATCCTCCAGGATGCCCACGGTCGAGCGCTTCCAGCCCTTCATGGTGCGCAGGACCGGCTCGGCGTTCTCCAGGCTCCAGCGGTCGCACGGGAAGTCGCGCATGATTTCCCCGCGGACGCGGTAGCCGGTGCAGACCGGGATCTCATCGAAATCGTCGAGCACGTCCAGCTTGGTCAGCGCGATCAGGTCGATGCCGTTGAGCAGGCGGGCGTAGCGCGCCACGACCGTGTCCATCCAGCCGCAGCGGCGCGGGCGGCCGGTGACGGTTCCGTACTCGTTGCCCCGCTTGCGCAGGAACTCCGAGATGTCGCCGGAAAGCTCGCTCGGGAAGGGGCCGCCGCCGACGCGCGTCGTGTAGGCCTTGAGGACCCCGATCGCGCCGTCGATGCGGCTCGGAGCCACGCCCGTGCCCGTGCACGCTCCGCCTGAGGTCGAGTTGGAGCTGGTCACGAACGGGTAGGTGCCGTGATCGACGTCCAGCAGCGTCCCCTGCGCGCCTTCGAAGAGCAGGCTCTTGCCCTCGGAGATCCAGCCGTTCAAAAGGTTCTCGGTGTTGCGCAGGAACGGCTTCAGGCTCTCTCCCCACGTCCGGCAGTCGTCCACATATCTTCCCGGCAGCGGCAGGGATTCGTTGCCCAGGCTGGAGAGCTCCGCCTGGATCTTGCCGAGCAGCAGGGTGAGCCGCTCTTCCAGGTCGGGAGCGAAGAGGTCGCACATGCGCAGGCCGTAGCGGGAAACCTTCCCCTCGTAGGCCGGACCGATGCCGCGTGACGTGGTGCCGATCTTGCCCTCGCCGCGCGCGGCCTCGCGGGCCTGGTCGAGCGCGGCATGGCAGGGCAGCAGCACATGGGCGCGGCTGGAGACGAACAGCCGCTCCTCGGAGCGCACCCCGGCCTCGTGCAGGCGGCCCAGCTCGCTCTGGAAGTGCTCCGGGGAGATGACCATGCCGTTGCCCATGACGCAGAGCATCCCCTCGTGCAGGATGCCCGACGGGATGAGCTGAAGGGAGAAATGACGGTCGCGGAATTTGACCGTGTGCCCCGCGTTGTGGCCGCCCTGGTAGCGGACAACCGCGTCGAATGCCGGGCAGAGAAGATCCACGATCTTCCCCTTGCCCTCATCCCCCCACTGCATCCCGACAATGATGACGTTCGCCATGTGCGCTCACTCCAAAGTACAAACCCGGGGACCTTAGCAGACGAGCCAGGCAGGGGCAAGAAAGTGCTAGCATTTCCGGACCGTGACCACTTTCCTGGACGTCGCCAACATCCTGCTCCCGCTCCTCTACCTGGGGGCAGCCATCAGCTATGGGTTCATCTTCTTCGCCTCCCATCCGACGGCGAACAGGACGGCCACCCCGGCCCTGCGCGGCTCCCTCGTGCTCCACCTGGCCTACCTGGCCGCGCTGGCCGTGCAGCATGGTCAGTTCCCGGCCGCGACCGTTTCGCAGGCCCTGTCCATCGTCGCATTTGCCGTGGCCGTGGTCTACGCCTACGTCGAATGGCACGGGCGGGAGCGTTCCACCGGCTTCTGGATGGTGTCGCTGGTCTTCTTCTTCCAGCTCCTGTCGTCGCTCCTGACCCGGCCGAACCCGCCGGACCGGGCAATCTTCCACGACAAGTTCTTCGCCCTCCACGTGTCGCTCGCGCTGCTCGGCTACGCGGCGTTCGTGCTCGCGTCCGCCTACGGCTTCCTCTTCCTTCAGCTCTACCGGGACTTGAAGGGCGGGCGCTTCTCCACCTTCTACGGCAAGCTGCCGCCCCTGGAAGTGCTGGAGCGGATGATGATCGGCGCGCTCACCGTGGGCTTCGCCACCCTGACCGGCGCGGTGATCACCGGCGGCATCTGGGCCCAGCGCCTGGACCAGGAGAACTGGCTCCGGGATCCCAAGATCCTGATCACCCTGGCCACCTGGTTCCTCTACGCCATCGCCCTTACCCTGCGCCGGCTGCGGCGCTGGAAGGGACGGCAGACCGCCATCGCCAGCCTGGCCGGGCTGTGCGCGATCCTGTTCTCGCTGGTCGCGGTCAACTTCTTCTTCACCGACTTCCACGGGTTCCTCTGATGTCTGCGCAGGAGCCTTCCCTTCTCCTGATCGGGACG
>DATLNC010000074.1:0-6523 GCA_035536935.1 Thermoanaerobaculia bacterium | reverse complement strand
CATGGACGAGTGGCTCGTACGGCTGGGGGCGAGGCTCGTACGCATGTACGAGTCGCTGGTACGGCCGTACGAGTCGGCGGTACACACGGGGCGGACGCCCGTACACATGGAATGGTCGCCGGTACACGCGGGGGAGTCGCTCGTACAGCCGGGGCAATCGCTGGTACAGACGTACGAGTCGCTCGTCCATGCGGGGGAACCACTCGTACGTATGGGGGAGGCGTCCCCCTTTCGGGGGGAGTGACATCCCCGCCTGTACCGGGCTCCTCCCCTCTTGGGGGACGGCGTACCAGTCCGCCAAGGGGCTACAGCAACAGTACCTCGCAACCGGCGCCCGCTTCCGCCGGCTCCGCCCCCGCCCGGACCCTCACCAGCGCATTGCCCGCGCCGAAGGCGGCCAGGTCGTGGGAGCCTTTGGGCGGACGGGGGGTCACGAAGAGGCGGCCCTCCCGGGCCCGTGCCTCCGCGGGTAGGAAACGGTCCCGGCTCTTCGAGCTTGGGAGCGGCGCGGCCAGGATCCCGGCGAGCGCGCCGGACCACCAGCCGTCCTCGAAACCCATCAGCGTTTTCAGAGCCGGGCGGACGAAGAGCCAGAAGGCCACCATGACCGAGGCCGGGTTGCCGGGGAGGCCGAAGACCAGGCCTCCAGGGTGTGTCGCGAAGACCAGCGGCTTGCCAGGCTGGATCGCCACGGCGTCGAAGTGAGCTTCGCAGCCGAGCCCGGCTAGCACCCTTTCCACGAGGTCCAACTCTCCCATGGAGACGCCGCCGCAGAGGAGGAGGACGTCCGAGCGGAGCCCCCGCTCCACGAGCGCCCTGAGCTCATCCACCCGGTCCGGCGCGATGCCCAGGGCCTCGAAGCGGAGCCCGATCCGGCTGCCGGCAGCCAAGAGGAAGTCGGTGTGGGAATCCCGGAGCTGGCCCGGCGCGGGCTCGGTCTCCGGCGGCACCACCTCGTCGCCGGTCGTGACGATTGCCACGGTCGGCGCCCGGTGCACGGGCACCTCGGGATAGCCGTGCGTGGCGATCAGCCCCAGGGAGCCGGGTGTGAGGAGGGTGCCGGCCGGCAGGAGGGGATCTCCAGTCCGGAGCACCTCGCCCCGGCGGCGGATGTGGGCTCCCTCCGCTGCTCCGGTCTGGAAGATGACGGTCTTGTTTCCGCCGTCGGTCTGCTCGATCGGCACCACCCGGTCGGCGCCCAGCGGGATCGGGGCGCCGGTCATGATCCTGGCCACGGCTGGAGGCCGCAGCTCGAAGCCGGGCGCGTCCCCGGCGACGACCGTGCCCGCCACGGGCCGGGACTCGCCCGGGGAGACCGGACCGGGGAGGGCATAGCCGTCCATTGCGGAGACGTCCAGGCCAGGCACGTCCACGGTGGCGGTCAGGGATCGGGCGAGCACCCGCCCCTGCGCCGAGCGCCGGGGAAGGGCCTCAGGGGCCAGGGGGGCCAGCCGGGCCGCGATCCGCTGCCAGGCCTCGTCCGGGTGGATCATCGGGCAATGGTATACTCGCCCGACGTTTCACCAGAATCAATGGTCCGCTGTCCATGGGGAGGAGTCCCTTGGCGACCGTAGAACATAGCTTTCAATACCGGGGCGACCTCTCGCAGACGGCGCTGCCGGAGATCCTCTACACCATCCATCGCTTCCAGGTGCCGGGCGTGATCGAGGCCACCCGGGACGGGGTGATGAAGAGGGTCTACATCAAGGAAGGGAATGTCGTGCATGCCTCCTCGTCGGACCGGGAGGACAGCCTCGGCAATTACCTGCTGCGCAGCGGCACGCTGACGCCGGAGATCTTCGAGGAGACCATGCGCGAGCGCGAGCGGCTCCAGAAGCGCTACGGCGTGCTGCTCATCGAGGGGGGCATCCTCTCTCCCGCCGAGATCTACCGCGCCATCCGGCAGCAGATCGAGGAGGTGGTCTGGAGCCTCTTCTACTGGCAGGACGGCGCCGTGATCTTCAGCATCGGCGACTTCCGGGAGCCCGACTCGGTGCGCATCCAGCTCCCGATGCGGCAGGTCATCCTCCAGGGGATCAAGCGCGCTCCCAACGCCAAGGCCCTGGCCGCCCGCCTGGGCCGGAAAGAGACGGTCTTCGAGCCGTGTTATCGGATGGAGGACCTGATCGAGGCCGCCTTGGATGGCGACGAGTACAGGCTCCTCAACCTGGTGGACGGACGGCGGAGCCTGTTCGACGTCTGCACCCAGGGGCCCCACGCAGCAGCGGACAACGCCAAGGTGATGTATGCCTTCCAGGTGCTCCAGCTCATCCGGCCCTTGGCCGTGCCGGAGAAATCGCCGCACGAGCCCAAGCGGGAGGAGAGCGCCGGGGCCATCAAGATCCGGTTCAAGACCACAGGCGACCGCTTCGGCGGGTAAAGAGCCAGGGAGCGAGCTGAATGCCGATTTACGAGTACGAGTGTCTTCAGTGTGGCAAGAGGACGGAGTGGCTGCAGCGCATGTCTGACGGGCCTTTGGCAGCCTGTCCGCAATGCGGCGGCGAGGTCCGCAAGCTGATCTCCGCGCCGTCCTTTCAGTTCAAGGGGAGCGGCTTCTACAAGACCGACTACGCCGACAAGGAAAAGAAGAGCGGCTCGGGCAACTCGGGAAGCAAATCCGAGAGCAATTCCGGGAGCAAAGCGGAGAGCAAGCCGGAGGCTACGTCGGAGAGCAAGCCCGAGAGCAAGAGCGAGAGCTCTTCCACCACCCCTGCCGCCGCCTCCTCCGCCGAGAGCAAGACCACGGCGGCCAAGACGTCCGAGTAAGGGAGGGGTTTGCCGAAATAACCCCTCCCACCCCTCTGTTTTCCTCCGTGGCGGCCCGTGCCAGCCCTTACAACTGGTCATATTTCCGAGCATGGAGGTCCCATGAAGTTCGCCCGGATATTCCTGTCCCTCGCCCTCCTGCCGGCCTTGCCGGCGGCGGCTACCACCTACAAGATGGTCTCCGACCAGACCCTGGTCGACCAGTCGGCCGCCGTGGCCGAGGTGCGGGTCACCGCGGCGCAGCCGGCGCCGGTCGAGGGGCGCCCGGCCACCGACTACCTGGTCGAGGTCGAGCGCCTGGTCAAGGGCGACCTTCCGGGCAGCACGATCGTGGTGCGGGTCCCCGGAGGCGTCCGGCCGGACGGCGTCGGCCTCAAGGTCTTCGGCGCTCCCGAGTTCTACGAGGGCGAGACGGCGATGCTCTTCCTCCGTCCGGCGGAGGACGGCACCTACCGCATCCTCCACCTGATGCTCGGCGCCTTCCACCGCCGCCAGATCGGCGGCCGGGACGTGGCCGTGCGCGATCTGTCCGACGCCTTCGAGGTCGGCCCCGCCGGGCTCGAGGCCAAGCGCGACATGGTGCGCGACTTCGACCGCTTCTCCGCCTGGTCCTCCGACCGGGGCGAGGGGTTCCGCCGCGAGCGCGACTACGTGCTCGCGGTCTCCCCCCAGGAGCTGGAGCAGGCCACGGGCAACTTCACCCACATGGAAGACGAGGACGGCACGCCCATCCGCTGGTTCCGCTTCGACTCCGGCCAGAGCGTCCTGTGGAAGGTCAACCTCAGCGGCCAGCCGGGGCTCGGCATCGAGTCCACGATCGCGGCGTTCAAGGTCGCCCTGGACGCCTGGAACGCCGACACGGGCTCGAACATCCTCTACTCCTACGACGGGACGACCACGGCCGGAGCCGGCCTCGATCATGACGACGGCATCAATGCCATCCTCTTCGACGATCCCCGGCGCAAGGAGGCCGATGGGACCTTCTCCTGCGTCGACGGCGGAGTCATCGCGGTCGGCGGGCCGTTCTTCTTCACCTCGACCCGCAAGTGGGGCGGCAAGTCCTGGCACGAGGCGGTCGAGGCCGACATCGTGACCAACGACGGCACCGAGTGCTTCTTCAAGAACAACCAGAAAGTGGCGGAGGAGATCTTCGCGCACGAGCTCGGGCACACGCTCGGGGTCGGTCACGCACCCACCCGCGACTCCCTGATGTTCGCCAGGGCCCATGACGACGGCCGCGGCGCCCAGCTGGGAGCGGACGACAAGGCGGCGGTGGCCTCCATCTATCCGGCGTCCGGCAGCGGGGATGGTTCGGGAGCGAGCCTGGCGGCCCCGACGAAGCTGGTCGCGAAGGCGGCGTCCGGCACCGAGGTGAGGCTCTCCTGGAAGGACAAGTCGTCCGCCGAGACGGGCTTCCAGATCGAGGCCAGGGCCAAGGGCGGCAAGTTCCGCGAGGTCCTGACCGTGCCTGCCGGGAGCACCTCGGCCCTGGTGAGCGGCCTGACGCGCGGGAAGGTGTACATCTTCCGGGTGCGCGCCTCCGGCGATTCGGGCTCTTCGGAATACAGCAATCTCGCCCGGGCAATCCCCCGATAGGTCTTCACTCCACCCTGGGGAGAGGGGCTTCCCTCTCCCCCTTCTCCCCAAGCGCTACTACCCCCGCCACCACGACCGCCGGGAACAGGTGCATGGCCAGCCGCGGGAAGCTGGCGACGACCTGGTACTCGGTATCCACCGCCGAAGAGAAGTAGGTCCACAGGTAGAACACGAGCTGCAGCGAGATCACGGCCCCGGCCGCCCGGGTGCGGCGGGGGAGCAGCAGGAGCGGCGCCGCGAGCAGCACCAGCGTGAGCCCGTGCCAGCTCTCCTTCCAGCCCGCGACCTCGGCCAGGCCGCGCAGCACTTCCGGTGCCCGGCCGAGGTCGAACGTCCCCGAGTTGAAGCTCTGGTAGAGCCCGTGGCGGAAGGTCTGGATCGCCCAGGTCCCCGCCACCGCCGCAGCAGGCACCCCCAGCCGGAGCGCCGCTCCCGTCTCCTTTCGCCTTAGAAACTGCACGCCGATCAGGAATGCGGCGAGCGGCATGCCCTCGATCTTGGCGGCGGCGGCGAAGGCGGCGGCAATGCCAACCTCCCAATCCCCCTGGCGGTCGGCAGGCCGGAGCAGAGCGGGGAGGGCCGCCGCCAGGGCGAGCGCCGGCATCCAGTCCGCGGCGCCGGCCATGCGGTGCACGATTCCGAAGCCGGCCAGGGCGAAGGCCGCGATGGCCAGCCCCGCTGGGGCGAAAGGTCGGGGAGTCTGCCGTAGCGCCTCCCGGCCCGAAACCAGGATCATCGCGAAAAAGAGCACCGACCAGAGCATCTGGGGCGACGCCTCGAACCGACCATCCAGGAGCGCGGTCCCCGCGAACAGCTCGGGCAGCAGGTTCGGGTAGTCCGGATGGATCACCCAGTTCCACCCCTTCGCCAGCCAGGCGTAATCGACCCCCCTGGCCAGGAAGAACCGCTCCCCCTTGAGACCCCAGTGAAAGATGAAGTCCGGCGTCGCGGTCCACAGGGTCGGAGCGAACGCCGCGAAGGCCGAGAACGCAAACAAGGCCGCCCCGTCCCCCCAATCCGGCGTCCTTGCTGTCCTTGGGGTCCTTGCCGTCCTTTTCCCCAGAGCCGCCAGCGCCACGAGGGGCAGCACCACCGCCACCCGCCCCCATCGCACTCCGAGGAAGTCATACGCCGTGAGCAGCAGGTGGAACATCACCGCGCCCGCCATGAAGCGCACGGTCCACCGCGATGTTGGCGATACGGGCAGCGCCCGTCCGGCCAGCGCGAGAAGGACGGCCAGAAGGATCGTGCTCACAGGGGCTGGACCCGGAAGAGCTTGCAGCCGGTGAGCTTCTTCACCAGCTTCGCGCGGGGCAGCCGAATCGGCACCCGGTGGGAGATCAGGTACTCGGCCATCTCGGCCGCCCGCGGCATCTGCGGCTGGATGACGTCGTACTCGGGCATCTCGTAGGCGGCCCAGCGCCAGCGGAAGAACTCGGCCTCCTGCGGGCCGGGGGAGGTGAAGACGACCACGCTACCCGGCGGGATGAGCGGGCGCGCCTCGGCGAAGCACCGCTCTAGGATGTCGATCTGCGGCATGCCGAACCGCCACTGGACCGGGTCGCTGAGGAAGACGCTCCGCCGGTCATAGTCCGCGAGCGCCTTTTGCAAGTGCGCCAGGAACATGAAGGCGCTCCAGACCAGCAGGAATCCCAGGACCAGGCGTCTTGGCATTCGCCGGACGTTATCACCCTGGTAAACTCGCCGCCGCTCATGAGCCTGGCCTATCGACTCGAGGAGACGAGCCCCTTCGTGCGGGCCTTTCTGGACGACCGCGGTCTGGAGTCCTCTGGCGTGGACCTGGCCATCGACGAGCGCGACGAGATGCTCGGCTTTCTGGTCGACGGCATGGAAGGGGACCGCGACAAGGCCCTGTTCGCCTACTTCCGCTCCGGCCTGAGCATCGCCGACGCCCTGCTCCAGGTGCTGCGCTGGCGCTTCCCACAGGGCATCGGGAATGTCCTCGACTTCGCCAGCGGCTACGGCCGGATCACCCGCTTCCTCATACAAGAGATCGAGCCCGAGAGCCTCTGGGTCGCGGACGTGTACGAGGGCGGCGTGCGCTTCCAGGAGGAGCGCTTCGGCGTCCACGGCGTGATTTCGACCGTGCGGCCCGAGGATCTCGAGCTCAGCGAGACCTTCGACGCCATCCTGGTCACCT
>DATLNC010000073.1:0-13336 GCA_035536935.1 Thermoanaerobaculia bacterium | reverse complement strand
TGTGTAGGGGCGGCCCTTGTGGCCGCCCTCCGGTCGGGCCCCCACAAGGGGTGCCCCTACACAGGATGATCCATCCTTTTCCGGGGTGACAGGGCACTTGTCAAGAGCCCGGGTTTTCCCCCGCCTCGCGCATCTGCTCGTCGAGCTGGTTGCCCAGCTCCAGGGTGCGGCGCAGGGCCGCGTCGATGGCATCCGTCAGAATCGCGGAAAAGCGCCCCTGGTGCAGGATGTGGAGGGCGCGCGAGGTGGTGCCTCCCGGGGAGGTCACGCTGTCGATCAGCTCGGCCGTGTGACGGTCCGAGGCAAGGATCATCTCGGCCGTGCCGATAATCGTTTCCAATACGGATTGCCGCGCCAGCGGGCGCGGCTCGCCGATGAAGTTGGCCGCATCTTCCAGCGACTTGACGAAGTGGGCGATGATCGCCGGCCCGGTGCCGTTGACGGCCGTGGCGCGGTCCACGTCCCGCTCGTCGGAGACGTAGATCTCCTTGCCCATGGTGCGCAGAATGCCCCGCACCTCTTCCCGCGCCTCGGGACGGACTTCATGGGTCGCGGTCCAGACGGTCATACCCCGCCGGATGCGGCAGGGGAGGTTCGGCATGCAGCGAACGATGGCGGGGTGCCCCAGCGAGCTCCCGAGCACCTTCATCCGCGCCCCGGCGATGATGGACAGCACCAGGTGCCCCTCCCGGATGCCCTTCCCGGATCTCCGGGAGCACCTTCGGCAGGGTCTGCGGCTTGACGGAGAGGACCACGAGGTCCGCGTTCGCCACCGCTTCCAGGTTGTCGGTCGAGGCGTGGATGCCGTAGGCCTCCCGGAGCTGGGCGGCGCGCTCTTCGCGCGGACCGGACGCCCAGATCCGTTCCGGCTCGGTCGCGCCCTGGCTCAGCAGGCCGCTGATCATCACTTCCGCCATGACTCCGGAGCCCACGAAGGCGATCCGGGACGAACGCAGATCGGTCATGAGGTCCTCTCTCCCTACTCCGTCACTCCGCAGCCGATCTCGTCCACCTCGGACCAGTAGCCCCGGCCGTCGCGGTCCCGCACCTTGAAGGAGATCTTCTGGCCCGGATCACAGACTACCGAGTGGTGCCAGGGGCCTTCGGAAGCAGCCTCGCCCTGTTCCCATCCCTCCCCGTTCACGCCCCAGAACGGGATGTAGCCGAGCCTCCCCCGCCGTGCCGATGCCGTGCAGATTCCGGTGCACTGGGGAGAATCGGTTCCGCCGCACTCCCACTGGCAGTCCGCGATCTCCACGAGGGGGGTGCAGGAGACCTCGAAGACGCGGGGCTTGGACGAGGCTTTATTAAGGCAGTGGAGCTGCCGCTTGTCGGCTTTCACCGATGGGAAGGCAAAGACGACGAGCGTGTGGCGGCCGCATGTCGGGTCTTTGGGCTGCATCCGGGCGAAGTCCCAGGAGCCGGATTTTCCCATCCGGGTTTCCGATTGCATGCGGTCGCTGTCGATCCTGTACTCCACCAGGACGCCCACGGCTCCCTCGGCCGTCCAGGTGCCCTTGCCGTCGATGGTGCCCTCTTTTCCCACCGTCACGTCGGCGATCTCGATCGTAGCCTTGGCGGCCGAGCAGAGCTCGTCCGCGAAGGCCGGCACGGCGGCCATGCAGCCGAGGAGCATTGACATACAGAGCCATATCCAGAACCAGTGTGCGAGCTTCATCTACGCTCCTTACAACGTCACGATCCGTGCGGTCTCGCGGATCATCCGCGAGAAGCTCTGCCATCCCAGCAGGGCGTCCACCGAGGCCTGGACCCTGGCGAGGTCGAGCCCGAGCAGGTGGGCGGTGGCGCTGCAGGCATAAACCCGGATGAGCCCGTCCTCGCGCCCGGGCGCCAGCATGTGGGAGAGCGGCGGCATGTCGAGCGCCTCGAGCCGCTCGGCCGAGAGCGGCGGCTGCGGGTCGAGCTCATCCCACCGTCCGGCCGACCAGGCCTCCAGCGCGCCGAAGAACAGCGCCAGGTCGACCCGGTCCCCGCCCGCCGCCGCGCTGGCCGCGAGCGACGAGATCTGGAAGCGCATGTCCCAGGTGCCGCCGTGGGCAAGGATGAGGAGGTCGGCCACAGACTCCTCAAAGGGATGCAACAGGCAGATTCTCCACCCGCACTTCAATCGACAACGCCTGTCGAGCGACCTCCAATTCGTTCGGCATCTCCTCTGGCTTTACCATAGATTCAATAATGATCGGACAACTTTCGGGAATGAGCTTAGCTACCAGACGGAATCCGTAGGAAGCAGCAAAACTAATCGGTATATGCTTTCCATGGGGGTCCACCTCGCTTATATGAATCTGCTTCAATCGATCTCGGAATCTTTGCAGCAAACCTATTGCGACTCCCATCGTAGGATCCACTTGGCGAGCATGTCCAATATCACAACAAAAAGAAGCATCTGGCAACTCTCGAAATACCTGCTCCATCTCCGCAACTGTCCGACCTTTTGGCTTTCTTTGATCCATATTCTCTAGGCACAGACGTTCTCCCAGAAACCTCCATTGCTGTGGATCAACTACAATGTCTGGGTGCAAGATAATGGGCCACGACAGAGGTAGTTCGCTCAAAAGAGCAATCACGTCTCCCTCCGCCAAACCATTTAATCTGCTGGGGGCATGGAAAGACACATGCTCAAAATCGTCAAGCTGCAGAACTCCCACAGCTCTGATGAGGGGAGATAGCTCCTCGGGCCGTAGCGCCGACAACTCTATGGCCTTGGCACCATGAGGACGCTGCATCTCGATTCCCACTTGGAAATCACCCTTAGCAAGTGCACCTGTCGAGAATCCTAAAGGCCTCATCAGAAGACTCCATACTTGATCGCAAGTTCCCGTAAACGAGTTCCGCCATCAAAGAATAGCTCAGTCAGACCTTCCTGGAATTGGTGACTTAGATGTCGGATCTCTTGGAACAACACACTGTCGGCAGCCTGATCGAACTTCACATCCTCCAACTGCTTCCTCGAAGCATTATCATCTAGAATCTCGAGAAATCGATCGTAGGCGTCCATTACCTTCGAGACAGTTTGCTCTTCGGAAATCAAAAGCGCGTTGCTAACTATGTCAATGGGTGTAAACCTCATCTGCTCCAAGAAGAAAGACGCCAAAGCTGGCGGTATCGCATCGGGATCGGCGAGAAGCTCTTCTAGATTATCAGGAGGACGTAGATCAAAGTTGAAACACATCAGCAGACCCGCAGCAAATAGCAGCTTACGTGACATTCTCAACTTGGAATTCCTGAGAGCCCATTTCTTATCTGACTGCTCCCAGCGCTTCGCTGCATAGTCCACAGCCATAGTGCGCCAGAAGCGCGCAACGTCATTCAATAGAAACCGCGGGACTAAAGGTACAGGCTGCCCTGCGGCCCTCTCAGACCATGAGACGCTCACGTCATCTGTGATATATCTATTGAGGATACCCCTGACTACACGTTCGTGAAAAATGGGCTTCGTTATCGCACGCGATTCTAGCAGTAAGAGCATTCTACGCGTCGTGTTCTGATTCGTGTCACGGACACCGCCAATGTGGTGAATCAGTTCATGACTGCTGGCGAGAGCGCCGAAAGTGTCAGTAGTTCCTGGCTTTTGCAGACCTAACGAGTCGAACACTTTCTTAACTTCCTGAGCAATACGAAAGTGTGCGGGATCAGAAGGGCCGTCGATCAGCAGAGACCAATCGACATCGCTTCCTGAGGTCAGTTCGCGACGTGCGAAGGAACCAAATACTACGACGGATGTGTTGTCAGAACTGAATTCCTGCAGAATCTGAAGTTTTTCCAGGTACTCGTCCGTGCGCTTACGAGCCTTCAAGATAGCCGGCCAAGTCTTGGCACATCTCTCGGCTAAGCGATCCAGCGGAGAGGCGACTTCCGAGCCTTCCTCCTCCATGCGATCTCCCCTCAGGGTAATAAGCAGGGTCCCGAGCCGGTAACCCAGGACCCTAGAGATTCAACTCACCGTCTGGCTGTCGGACACGATCCAGGTGTCGCCGGCCTTGAGCAGGTCGTCCAGCTTGCCGACGCCGAGGCGGCTGGTCTCGGCGTGCATCTGGTCCATGACCCGCTCCTCGTAGCTGGGCGCGTCCACGCTGCGGAAGACGCCCACGGCCGTCGGGAAGTTCGGCGGCAGGAGTTGCGCGGCGAGGAAGGCGGTGGCGGGATTGTCCAGGTTCTCGTTCCACACCAGGCAGTCGTCGGCCGTCAAACCGTTCCCGAGCTGGATCACTTCCATCTCGGTGCCCTTCATGCGGATGCCCTTGTCCTTGGCCTTGCCGAAGACCAGGGGCTTGCCGTGCTCCAGGTAGATGACCTGCTCGTCCTTGGTGTCCTTCTCGGTCATGTAGGTGAAGGCCTTGTCGTTGAAGATGTTGCAGTTCTGGTAGATCTCGACGAAGGCCGTTCCCTTGTGCTCGGCGGCGCGGCGCAGGGTGTCGCGCAGGTGCGACTGGAAGATATCCACGCTCCGGGCCACGAAGGTGGCGCCCGCTCCGAGAGCCAGGGAGAGCGGGTTGAACGGGTAATCCACCGAGCCGGCCGGAGTCGACTTGGTCTTCTTGCCCAGCTCGCTGGTGGGCGAGTACTGGCCCTTGGTCAGGCCATAGATCCGGTTGTTGAACATCAGGATCTTGACCCCGACGTTCCTGCGCAGCGTGTGGATCAGGTGGTTGCCGCCGATCGACATGGCGTCGCCGTCGCCGGTGGCGATCCAGACCTCGAGGTCCGGACGGGCCATTTTGAGGCCGGTGGCGACCGCGGGGGCGCGGCCGTGGATCGAATGAAACCCGAAGGTATTCATGTAGTACGGGAAGCGGCTGGAGCAGCCGATCCCCGACACGACCACGAAGCGCTCGCGCGGAATCCCCAGCTCGGGGAAGACCGATTGCACGGCCGACAGGATGGCGTAGTCCCCGCAGCCGGGACACCAGCGCACTTCCTGGTCGGTGATGAAATCCTTCTTGTTGAGAGTCTTCGTCGGCGTCTCAGTTGACATGGGCATTCGACTCCAGAAGCTCGTGAATCTTGTCGAAGATCTCCTGCCGGGTGAACGGCTTCCCCTGGACCTTGGAGTAGGAGATGACGTCCTTGAGGTAGCGCGCCCGGAGGAGCAGCGAGAGCTGCCCGAGGTTCATCTCCGGTACGAGCACCTTGTCGAAGCGCGACAGCACCTCTCCGAGATTGGTCGGGAACGGGTTCAGGTGGCGCAGGTGAGCGCGGCTGGCCCGCAGGCCGAGCTTGCGCGCGCTGTTGACCGCGCCGGTGATGGCGCCGGAGGTCGAGCCCCAGCCGAGGACCAGCAGCTCGCCGCTCTCGTCGCCATGGACCTGGACCGGCGGGATGTCGTTGGCGATCCGGGCCACCTTGTCGGCCCGCATGTTGACCATCCTCTCGTGGTTCATCGGATCGTAGGAGACGTTGCCGGTGACCTCTTCCTTCTCGATGCCGCCGATCCGGTGTTCCAGGCCCGGCGTGCCGGGGACGGCCCAGGGACGGGCGAGCGTCTCGGGGTTGCGCCCGTAGGCCTTGAACCCCTCGGGGTCGGTGCGGAATTCGATCGGCAGCTCGGGGAGGTTGTCCACCTGCGGCAGCTTCCAGGGCTCGGAGCCCGTGGCAATGTAGCCGTCGGAGAGGATCACGACCGGCGTCATGTACTTGGTGGCGATCCGCACCGCCTCGATGGCCATGTCGAAGCAGTCCTTCGGCGAGGAGGCCGCGACGATCGGCAGGGGCGACTCGCCGTTGCGGCCGAACATGACTTGGAGGAGATCCGCCTGCTCGGTCTTGGTGGGCAGGCCGGTCGAGGGGCCGCCGCGCTGGATGTTGCAGACGATCAGCGGCAGCTCGGTCATCACAGCCAGGTTCATGGCCTCGGACTTGAGGGCGATGCCGGGGCCCGAGGAGGCGGTCACGCCCAGGGCGCCGCCGAAGGAGGCGCCGATCGCCGCGCAGACCGCCGCGATCTCGTCCTCGGCCTGGAAGGTGACCACACCGTAGTTCTTGAAGTGCGCCAGCTCGTGGAGCACGTCCGAGGCCGGGGTGATCGGGTAGGCGCCCAGATAGAGCGGCAGTCCGCTCTGCCGGCTGGCCGCGATCAGGCCGATCGCGAGGGCCGTGTTGCCGGTGATGTTGCGGTAGAGGCCGGGCTCCAGGGCCGCGGCCGGCACTTCGTAGCGCGTGTGGAACACTTCGGTGATGTCGCAGTAGTTCCAGCCCGCCTTGAGCACCTTGACGTTGGCCTCGGCGATCTTCGGCTTCTTGGCGAACTGCTGGTTGAGCCAGGCGATGGTGTTGTCCAGCGGCCGGCTGAACAGCCAGTAGCACATGCCGAGGGCGAACATGTTCTTGCAGCGGTCCATCGACTTGTTGTCGAGGCCGCTCCCCTCCAGGGTGCGCCGGTTGATGGTGGTCAGCGCGACCTGGAAGACCCGGAAGCCGCCGAGGCTGCCGTCCTCCAAGGGGTTGGAGGTATACCCGGCACGGGCGAAGTTGCGCTCGTTGAACTCGTCGGTGTTGACGATGACGACCCCGTTGGGCTTGAGGTCCTTGATTTCCTTCCTGAGCGCCGCCGGGTTCATGGCCACCAGCACGTCAGGGGCGTCGCCCGGGGTGTGGATGTCGTAATCGGCGATGCGGACCTGGAACGCGGAGACGCCGGGCAAGGTGCCGGCGGGCGCGCGGATCTCGGCCGGAAAGTCGGGCAGGGTCGAAAGATCGTTGCCGATCATCGCCGAGGTGTTCGTAAACTGAGTACCCGTCATCTGCATGCCGTCGCCCGAGTCGCCGGCGAAGCGGATGACCACCTCCTCCAACTTCTCGTGGGCGACGTCACGCGACTCTTTTTCTGCAACCGTCGTGCTCATGATCCTCTCTTCCGGGGAAGGGGAAGCAGTCCCCCTAAAGGGAAACAGGAAATAACCGGCCCACATTGCCGGGATCGCGGCGCGATCTTAGCAGAGTGGACGGAGCACGATCCGAAGCTGGCTCAGCTGAGTTGACGACGGGGCGCCGTAAGGTTACGACGGCCCAACTTGAGTCGACGGCGGGCCGCCGTCAGCTCATGACGAGCCGCCGCCCGTGGAGCTGAAGCATTTTTCGTGGAGATGGGCCATCTCCGGCAGCGACGGGCCGTCGCTGCTGGAGATGAGCCAACTTCAGTCGACGACGGGGCAACTCGCGCTGACGGCGGGCCGTCGCCGCTGGAGATGAGCCAACTTCAGTTGACGGCGAGCCGTCGCCGCCGGAGATGAGGCAACTTGAAGTCAGCTGAGGCAACATGAGTTGACGACGAGCCGTCGTCAACTCATGTTGGCCCGTCGCAAGCTGGCCCAATGGCGGGCCGGGACGGAGGGAGCCGCCCCGGAGGGAGTTGGTGGGAGATGTGGAGAGTTACGCTGTCAATTGGAGATACGCGAAAGCTCTCCCCCGCCCGCCACTCAAAGAATCGAGCCGGCCTCCTGTTGCAGCAGCGCCCGGACTTCCGTGTCCGACAGCCCTTCCACCTCCGACAGATCCCCCTCGCAACAGGACAGGACGGCCTGTCCTACGATCCGGGTGAAGGCGCCCAGCTCCGGCGACTGGAAGAGCGCCCGCAGGGGCAGCTCCACGCCGAGGTCGTACTGCAGCCGGTTGAGCAGACGGGTGGCGAGCAGCGAGTGGCCGCCGAGCTTCCAGAAAGTGTCCTGCAAGCCCACCCGCTCCACGCTGAGGATCTCCGCCCAGAGCGCCGCCATTTCCTCCTCGAGCGGCGTACTCGGTGGTAGATAGACCGCCGGCTCCGGGGCAACCTCCATTGCAGCCAGGGCACGGCGGTCCAGCTTGCCGTTGGGCGTGAGCGGGAGGGCGGGCAGGGAGACCACCTCGCACGGCACCATGTAGCCCGGGAGACGGGCCTCCAAAAAGGACCGCAGGTCGGGAAATGCTCCCGGATCGAGCGCCACGAAGGCGAGCAGGCGGTGGTCGGAGGCGATCACCGCTGCCTGGCGGACCGACGGATGGGCGCAGAGCACGGCCTCGACCTCGCCCAGCTCGATCCGATGGCCCCGGAGCTTCACCTGGTGGTCGAGCCGGCCCAGGAATTCCAGCTCGCCAGACGGCCTCCAGCGCGCCAGGTCGCCGGTCTTATAGAGGCGCGCGCCAGACTCGAAGGGATCGGGCACGAAGCGCTCGGCCGTCAGGTCCGGTCGCCCCAGATAGCCGCGCGCCACGCCGGCTCCGCCGATCGCCAGCTCCGCCGGCACTCCGAGGGGGGCGGGCCGCCCGTCCCGATCCAGCAGGTAGATCCGCGTGTTCGCGATCGGCCGGCCGATGGACACGGGGCCGGGCCGGACCCTCCAGGCCGCCGACCAGACGGTGGTCTCGGTGGGGCCGTAGAGGTTCCACAGCTCACCCTGGATCAGGCTGGCGAGGTCGTTGGCCAGGGGCATGGACAGAGGCTCGCCGCCGAGGATGAGCCGGCGCAGTGGGCGCATCGTCTCGCGGGCCGCGGGATCGGCCGCCAGGGTCTGGGCCAGCGAAGGCGTGCACTGAAGATGGGTAACTCCGGCAAGCTGCGCAGACAGCGGACGCTCCGGGTCCGCGATGACCACTCGAAAGCCGCGGGAGAGAGTCCACAGCAGCTCCAGGACCGAGATGTCGAAGGACAGGCTGGTCACCGCCAGCCATATGCCGGGCTCTATACCCAGCACGCGGTCCATGCCGGCGAAGAAGCTCACGACGTTGCGGTGGGACACCTGCACACCCTTGGGCCGGCCGGTGGAGCCCGAGGTGTAGAGGAGATAGGCGGAGCCCCCTCCCCGGCCCTCCCCCGCAAGCGGGAGAGGGGGTCCGGAAAGGTCATCGAGAAGGGCGCGGGTGGTGATCACGACGTGGGCTCCGGAGTCCGCCAGCATGAAAGCGCGGCGCTCCTCCGGATAGGCCGGATCGAGCGGCAGGTAGGCGCCTCCCGCCTGCAGCACGGCCAGCACCGCGGCGAGCATGTCCGCCGAGCGCTCCAGATGAATCCCGACCGGCACTTCCGGCCCGACGCCCAGCCGCCGCAGGTGAGCGGCGAGACGGCCGGCGCGGGCCTGGAGCTCGGCGAACGTCCACGACTCCCCTCTCCAGACGACCGCGACCGCTCCTGGGGTGCGGGCGGCCTGCGCCGCAATCTGGCCGTGGATCGTGGCATCCGGAACCTCCAAGGCGGTCCGGTTCCAGTCCACGATCATCTGCCGCCGCTCAGACTCCGGTATCGACGGCAGGTCGGAGAGGCGCCGCGCCGGGCCCTCGGCCACACTCGCGAAGAGGGTCGCGATCCGTGCGGCCAATCGCTCAGCCGTCGCTCGCTCGAACAGGTCGGTGGCGTATTCGAGGCGCACGCGCAGCCGGCCCGAGGCACGGGAAATCGACAGGGTGAGGTCGAGCTTCGCAGTGTTCGTGCCGAGGTCGAGCTGCTCCAGCTCGAGCCCGGGCAGGCGGAGCTGCTCGCCCTCCCCCTCGCGGTAGCTGAAGAGCACGTCGAACAGAGGATTCCGTCCCAGGTCGCGCTCCGGCTGCAGCTCCTCGACCAATTTTTCGAACGGCAGATCCTGATGGGCGATCGCGGCCGCAACCTCGTTCCGCACGCGGTCGAGAAGGTCGGGGAAGATGGGATCGCCCCCGAGGTCGGCGCGCAGGACGAGGGTGTTGAGGAACAGCCCGATCAGCGGCTCCAGCTCGGCCCGGCCGCGGCTCGTCGCCGGGGTGCCTACGGCCACGTCATCGCCACCGGTGTGGTGCCGTAGGAATACGAAGAACGCCGCGAGCAGCACGGTGAAGAGCGAGGTCCCGCGGCTTCGCGCCAGGGCTTCCAATGCCTCCGCGGGCAGCTCGAACACGAGATGGTCTCCACGGTAGCTCTGCACCGTGGGGCGCGGCCGGTCGGTTGCGAGGCGCGGCAGGTCGCCCACCCCGGCGAGCCGCTCACGCCAGTGGCCGAGAAGGCTTTCCAGAACGGCGCCGCGCAGGCTCCGCACCTGCCATTCCGCGAAGTCGCCGTACTGGAGCGGCAGCTCGGGCAGGGGTGACCTGCCATAGAGCGCCGTCATATCGCGCGCCAGGGCTCCGGCCGAGCCGCCATCGCAGGTGATGTGATGAAGCCCGAGGAGGAGGTAGTAATCCTCGGGTCCGACCCGCAGAAGCAGAGGACGCACGAGAGGCCCGCGCTGGAGATCGAAGGGCCGGCGTGCCTCCTCCCGCAGCCGGCGTTCGGCCTCTTCGGCTCTCACGTCGATCATGGGCAGGGTGATCTCTGCCGCAGGGAGCACAACCTGCACCGGCTCGCCGTCCATCACCTCGAAGACGGTGCGCAGGACTTCGTGGCGGCGCACGAGCTCCGTGAGGCTGCTCTCCAGGGCCGGCACGTCGAGAGGGCCGGAGATCCGGTAGAACAGCGGCACGTTGTAGACCGGCAGCCCGGGCTCGAGCCGGTCGAGGAACCAGAGCCTGCGCTGCGGATAGGAGAGCGGCAGCGGCCGGTCGCGCGGGGCGCGGGAGATCGGCGGCAGGCAGGTTTCTGCAGCCGTCTCGAGCCGCACGGCGAGACGGGCCAGGGTGGGATGGTCGTAGACGTCGCGCAGAGGCAGCTCGACGCCGAGATCGGAGCGCAGCCGCGAGACCAGCTGGCCGGCCGTGATGGAGTGGCCCCCCAGCGCGAAGAAGTCGTCGAGGACGCCTGGCTTCTCCACTCCCAGCAGCTCGCTCCAGATGGCCGCCAGCCTCGCCTCCAGCTCCGTGCGCGGCTCCACGTGCTCGCGCAGACCGGAGCTCTCGCGGTCCGGATTTGGCAGCAGGGCATGGTCCACCTTGCCGTTGAGGTTGAGCGGAAAGGTTTCGAGGAGGACCACCGCGGACGGCACGAGCGGGGCCGGCAACCGGTCCACGAGGAAGGTGTGCAGCTCCTCGCGCGTCACAGCATCCGCAATAACCACATAGGCGACGAGGCGGCTCTCGCCCGCAATGCCGGCGGGATGGGGCCGCACGGCCACGTGCGCCTGCCGGACCGCGGGATGGGCGGCAAGCGCGGCCTCGATCTCTCCGGGCTCGACGCGGAAGCCGCGGATCTTGATCTGCCGGTCGACCCGGCCGAGGAAGTCGAGCGCGCCGTCCTCGCGCCAGACGCCCAGGTCGCCCGTGCGGTAGAGCCGCGAGCCCGCCGTCTCCGGCCCGGCGAACGGGTCGGGCACGAACATCTCGGCCGTCACCTCCGGCCGCGCCCAGTAACCGCGCGCCAGCCCGTCGCCACCCAGCAGAATCTCCCCGGGCTCGCCCGGCGGGAGCGGGCGCATCTCGGGGTCCAACACCCAGACGTCTGTGTTGGAGATCGGCCGTCCGATAGGCACGCTGGCGGCGCCCGGGGGCACCTCCCTGACCTGGTGCCAGGTGACGATCACGGTGCTCTCGGTGGGGCCGTAGACGTTGATCAGCCGGCCGGGGCCGCCGTGCGCCAGTACCCGGCGCAGGAGGTGCGGATCGGCCGTCTCACCGCCGAAGATCACGTCGCGCACGCCGTCGAAGGCGTCCGGCGCCTCACGGGCAACCTGATGAACGAGCGCGGAGGTCAGCACGACGATCGTGATCCCCTCCCGCCGCAGCGCCGCTTTCAGGCCGAACGGCGACAGGCACACCTCTCGCGGCAGAACCACCAGGCATGCACCGTTCAAGAGGGCGCCCCAGATCTCCATGGTGGACGCGTCGAACGCGGGCGTCGAGGCCTGCAGCACACGATCCCCGGGCCGGACGCCGAAGTAGTCGGTGCCCACCACGAGCCGCACGATCCCCCGGTGCGGGATCGCGACTCCCTTGGGCAGGCCGGTGGTGCCCGAGGTGTACATCACGTAGGCGAGGTCGCTCGCGCTTCCGACCAGCGGAAGGGGTGCCGCGCTCTTTAGGGGGATTTCAGCCAGGCGCACCAGCTCGAGGCCGGGAGGCTCCGAGCCTGCGAGAGCGCCGCCGTCGATCGCGACGCGCACGCCCGTGTCTTCCAGCATCCAGAGCATCCACCGCAGGCGCTCCGCCGGAGAGGAGGGGTCCAGCGGGAGATAGGCCGCGCCGGCCTTCAGGATGCCGAGGAACGAGACGATCAGGTCGGCCGAGCGTTCCAGGCAGAGCCCGACGAGCGAGCCGGGGCCGACCCCAAGGCCGATCAGATGGCGCGCCAGGCGGTTGGCCCGGCGGTCCAGCTCGGCGTAGGTGAGGCTATCGTTCCCGAAGACGACCGCTGGAGCTTCCGGAGCGCGCTCCACTTGAGCGGCGAACAGCTCGACGAGAGTGGCATTGCGAGGGTAGGTACTGCGCAGACCGAGACCAGGCGACGGCAGGGAAGGAGAAGAATCCATGGCTTTCGGGCCCTAAAGAGAAAAGGACATCGCGGGAGGCCGGTATCGGCCTCCCCGATTTAACAGGGTGTGCAGGCTGGCCGCTCCGTGACAAGAGGAGCGGAAGGGAGAGGGCCTACGCCCGGCCGCGTGCCGCGGTCTCTTCGAGATCCTGGGCGCGCTTGGCCGCGGCCACGATGTCGAAGGCTTCGCGCCGCATCTTGGAGCGCTTGGCGTCCTCTTCCGGGAACCGGGGGCGGTAGCCCAACTGGCTCTCGTCGAAGGTGAAGGGCTTCATCAGGTCGCTCTTGCCGACGATCGACTGCTCGCGCGTGAAGTAGGCCATGTCGTAGTTGTTGCTCATGATGATGGCCTCTTCCGGGCAGGCGTCCACGCAGAAGCCGCAGAAGATGCAGCGCAGCATGTCGATCTCGTAGACGACCGGGTACTTCTCGATGTTCACGTCCGGATGCTCTCCGGCCTCGATGTGGATGCACTCGGCCGGGCAGTTCTGGGCGCAGAGGTAGCAGGCCACGCAGCGCAGCGAGCCGTCCGGACGGCTGGTCAGGATGTGATGGCCGCGGAAACGGTGGCTGTAGTCGCGCCGCTTCTCCGGATACTCGATGGTGTACCTCTTCCCGCGCCCCAGGAGGTTGCGGACGAAGTGCCGGAGCGTGACCATCAGGCCGCCCACCAGCGGCAGGTAGAGGCGCTCCGCAAATCCCGGCTTGTAGGGCTTGAGCTCGGTGGGATAGGGCTCGCGCAGCATCGGCCTCTTCGGAGGGGCCGTCTGCGTCGTGAGAGGCTGCGTCATCGTTCAAGCTCTCCTGCGATAATGTTCAGGCCGCCGAGCGACACGATGGAGTCGGACAGCGACCCGCCGTTGATCAGGCGCGGGAAGGTCTGGAAGAGCTGGAAGCACGGCCCGCGGGCATGCAGCCGGTAGGGCTTGCCCGTGCCGTCGCTGATGGCGTAGAAGCCCAGCTCGCCGTTGGCTCCCT
>DATLNC010000072.1:0-7815 GCA_035536935.1 Thermoanaerobaculia bacterium | reverse complement strand
CGTTGCGGGGCCCGCGGGGGGGGGAAATGGACGAGGGCGGGCGGACGGGGATTGGGTGGGCGTCGACGGAGGAACGGAGGACGGCTTTTCGCGGCCGCAGTCTCCGGCGCGTCTCACCCGGCTTTGTGGGTTGGAAGGTCGCCGTCGGCGATGAGGCTGAGCAAAGCGAGGGTGGGAGCAGTTCGGCGAGCAGCTTGCGCGGAGCCGATCTGCGGGGGGAGCTTGCCGTCCACCGCGGCGGCTGAGGCGACGGAGGAGCTCGGGGCGAATGGGTGGACGGGTGAGCTCTTCCGGCGCGGGCACAAGGGCTCGCAGGAGAGGGGGCGCTTGCGTTAGCGAGTTGGGGGGGAGGTTGCCATCCGCGATGAAGCTGGAGCTTGTGCGGGTGGGAGCAGTTCGGCGCAGCCTGCGAAGCCGATCTGCGGGGGAAGCTCGCCATCCGCACGGCGGCGGAGCAACGGAGGCACGCGGGGCAGTCCCACGGCGGCTCCGACGACGGAGGAGCTCCGGGCGGGTGTGCAGGGTGCGGGAGCTGCTCCGGCGCAACCACGAAGGCTCGCAAGAGAGGGGGCGTTTGCGTCAGCGAGTTGGGGGGGAGCTCGCCGTCCACGACCAGGCCGGAGCTTGTGCGGGTGGGCGGGAGGGTTGCCGTCCCACGGAGGCGCGATGGCGCGAGGGTGGGTGGTTGTACCGCGCTGACTTGAGCGCCCCAAGCCGTCCGTCCAGGTTCGGCGCGCGGGGCGCTTCTATACTCGGGTGGAACCTATTCCTCCGTTCCGCACGAGCGCCAGTTCCGCGAGCCCGTAGAGGGTGTAGATGAGACCGAGCGGGTTATACCGTGCCAGCAGGTTGCGCCGCACTTCCAGGAGCGCTTCACCCGCGGGCTGGCCCGCGAGGAAGCGGTTCAGGAACTCGATGGCCACCTCGGACGCCAGTTGCTCCCATACCGGGATCTCCGTCCCGATCACGCCGGAGGCCTCGCGATCACGAACGAGGGTGACGATGAAGGGCGAGAGCGCGTCCGGGCTGAAGGCCACCGTTCCGCAGCCGTTGAGGAACACGAGGGGGTGGTGTTTCCACGGTTTATCGTAATCGAGCGCGGAGGCGTTGATCTTCCCCGGTGCCGTTTGCGTCTGCTCCTGGAGCTCGAGATAGGGCGGCTTGATCGCCGGATCGGCGAGACCGCCGCGGGCGTGGCAATAGAGATAGATCAGGTCGAGATCGAGGTCCTTCAGCTCCTTGAGGAAGACGTCGCGGCGAGAAGACTTGGAGGTCCAGACGGCCGGTGCGGAGGGGCGCGACACGAACTTGTCCAGGTCCAGCGAGTGCGGGCCCGCCAGATCGAGCTTGGCATGGATACCCGCCGCGAGCCGCGCCGGCCCGTCCGCCAGGACCCGATCCCAGATCTTCTTCTCGGCGGCACCCGGCGGCACCTGCTGTGGCGGGATTTCGAGAATGTGCTTGAACCCCCAGAAATGGAGCGGGCAGGCGACGGTGTCCCGTTCGAGCCACGGTCCTTTCTCAGCCTCCCGGCGTGCGATCTTGTCGGGGTGAAACAGGCACTCAGGATGTAGGCCGCAGACCGTGGCCGGCAGGGTCCCGTCGGCCCGGGGCAGGGCGGCGAGGCAGGCGGTGTGCTCGACGGGGCCGCGGCCCTGCTCGTCCTCCTCCCGGTCGGCGTCGTACCTCTCGTCATAGAGGACGCTCCAGGGGATGACCTTGTCGAGCAGGACGTGGGCTACATGGATGGTCTGCCGCTCGGGCTCTAGGACTGGAACGAGCTTCCTCCGTTCCTCCAGAGGCAGGATCTTCCTGTACAGGTCCCATCCCACCGTGGCCAGACGTTTCAGCGCGTTTTTCAGGATCGCGGGCGAGCCGGAGTTCGGCGCGCCCGGTTGCCGAAATCCGTACTGCAAATTCTCTGAGACCACACCCTTGATGGGAGGCGTGGCGATATCCCGGAGCGCGGTGCGGATGGCGGTGACCGCGTCCGGCAGGTCTTCGTCCGTGCTGACCGAGAACACGTCCGGTCCCTTGACCGTGATCGCCGGCTGACCGTCGAGATCGTTGGCGACGAGGCTCACGGCCCGGGGAGGGCGCTCCGCGATGGAAACCGGATCGACGGCGCCGAGGCTGTATTCGAGCCGGGTGAGATAGCTCCGGCCCTCGACATCCTTCGGCTTCAGACCGAGCGCCCGGGCAAGGCGGGACGCCCGGGTCCGGGGGGCCGATTCCCGCTGGTCCGGCGCGAGCGTCAGGGCGGCGAGGCGGAAGGACTGGAGGACGTTCTGCTGATAGTAGAGACAGAAGCGGAGGCGCGCGGCGCCGCTCTCCCGCGGCACGACGGTGAAGTGGACGAGATCGCTAGGGCCCTCGCGGGGCAGCCACAGCTCCTGCACGGGATCGCCGATCACCTCGAAGTCGAGCCCGGTGACCCCGATCTCGACCCACACCCCCGGGGTGTCCGGCGTCCACTTGAACCACTCCTCCGGGAGCTCCGTCGCACCGAACGTGGGCACTACCTTGTCGCGCGGTCCGATCCGCATGCCCAGGAAACAGGGCTCGCCCACGCGCAGCGCTCCCTTCCGGGGATGGAGCTCGTGAAGCTTGCGGTCCCGTCCCTCTCTCCAGAGGCTCGAGTTCACATACCGGGGTCCAGCGGAGGGAGCCCGTCTCTCCGGAGCCGGGCCTTTCCCGTGCGTCGCGAGGCGAGCGCTGACGACTGTACGGGACAACGGCACGAGGCCCTCGCGCTCGTGAAACTGGAACTTGTAGGTCGGCCAGCTCGACTCGAACTCGCGCAGCGTGCTCTTGAGCGCTCCGAGGTCGAGGGAGGGGTTGCGGCGCATCATGCGGCGTTCCACCGTGCCAGCTTTCTTCGTCACCTTCCGGCCGGAGGCCGCCGCCGGCTTGACGCCGCGGGCGCTCTCCTTCCGGATCTGGCGGAAGACGTCGACTGCCTGCGGGTGAAAGCGCCGGCCCCGGGCCTTGCCCTCGTGGGGCAGACGTTCGGAGTGGAGCTGGACATATCGCACCAGCGTCGGGTAGGAGATCCCGGTCGTCTTACTGATTTGGGTGAGAGTCAGCAGGTTGGGCCCGCGAGCCCGGCCGCGAGCGGGAGCAGTCCTCCGTGCCGGCGCCTCGATGCTCCGGAGCAGGCGCAACAGGTTCAGGCCGATGTCGGAGACCCGCAGAGCTTCCTCGCGTCCGGCTCCGGCGAACAGGACGGGGCCGGCCACCGGTCCTCCGGCAAGGTTGAAGAGGGCTTCGTCGAGGGGAAAATCGTGGATCACGTTGTCGTAGAAGCCCTCGATGAAGTCGCCGCCGCGGCCGGTCCCCACCAGCACGGCTGGCCCGCCGCGGGCGACGAGCGCCGCCGCCAGACGCCGGGCCGCCGTGGCGTCCTGGGGCTTCCGGCAGGCCAGCACCACCAAGCGGGTCTGCCAGACGTCGGTCAGCCGCGAGAGCCATCCGAGGGTGCCGGCCACGTCCGGAGAGGCGGTCGAGAGGAGGTCCGCGCCGCCTCGGCGGGCCGGCAGCCGATCGAAGTGGACGATGTCGACCGTGGGCCAGTGAGGGGGCGACTGCCAGCCCAAGATCTGCTTCAGGGAGCGGGCTTCGACCTGGACCGCCTCCGCGACCTCTTTGGCGGGAAGACGGCCGAAGAGAGACCGGATCGGTCCTTCGAGGAGCCTGCCGCGAGCCGGATCCACCTGCAGGATGCGCACCGGGAGCGCGAGCGGGGTCGAGAGGATCCGGGGCCGCACCGGCGACACACGGACGACGATCTGGACGGGATCGCGCCAGGAGAGGGCAGGGGCGAGGCTCTTCTCCCAGGCCAGAACCGCAAGCTCGGGATCGGCGGCGTCCAGCGTGAGGCGTTCCCGCCATCGGATCTCGTCGCCGTTTTCAGGGGCTGTGGTCCGGCCCCGGCGTGGCTTGAAAGCCCGGAGTGCTTCGCACAGGGACAGGATCTCGGCCAGCTTCGGGATCGGCGAGCCTGGTTCGAGAGCGAGCCAGGACGCGACGAGCCCCGCCTCCAGGACCTGCTCCCGGCGGACGCCCGGACCTTCCACGAGAACCCGGGCGCCGCCGTCGCCGCTACGGCGGATGGTGATCCGGAGATCGGTGCGCTTGAGATCGACCCTTGGCAAGACCTAGCTCCTGAACCGGTTCGCCAGAGCGGTGATTCCCTCGAAGGCGGAGCCGGAAACCGTGTGCAATCCCAGTCCCCAGAGTACCGCAATCAGGTAGTCGTCCATTCCTCCCCAGGTAGCCTTGCTGCTCCACAGCAACTGAAGGCCGAAAAGCACCGCGATGACCAGGATGACGAGGGTGAACGCCACATCTCCCAGGAAGAGCCGCCAGGCGAGCTGCCGGGTCGTGGGCCGCTCGCCCTCGACGATCGGGAGCACGGGGAAGATCGTCCCCTCGGCCACGGTCCCGGGGATGTCTGGCGGAGGCTCCGGAGCCGACCCGGCCGCCAGCGGGGCCCCCATCTGAACCCCCTTCTGTCTCTGCTCCGCGACCAGGGTCTCCAGGTCCTTCTTGGCCTCGGCGTAGCCCTTCGCGGCTTCGCTCGCTCTTCTCTCTTCCGCCTGCGCCGCAGCGTTCCGCATCCGGTCGGCGAGGCCGCGCAGCCGCGCCGCGAGGTCCTTCTTCTGATCGTCGCCCAGAGCAGGGTCGGCCTGGACGACGAGGATCCGTTGATCGATGTTCTCCGCCCAGGCCTGGGCGAGGCCCGTCAGGAAGACCGCGGACACCGCCTCGTAGAGCTCGACCGCCCGCTCGGGATCCGTCTCCCGCAGCGACCGGTCGACCCTCTCCTGAACGTCCTTCTGCCACACCGCCCAACGGTTGGCGTCGGCTCCCGGAGGCAGTGTCGCCGCCGCTGTGTTGGCGGCGAGGTCCTGGGCCAGCACCCGGGCATAGGCGCCGCGGGCCTGGAGGAGCTTGTCCTGTGCCGCCGTGAGCTTTCCGAGATCCTGAGCAAGGTCCTTGGCTTCGCGCAGCGTCGGCTCCACTTCCGCGGCCAGCCGTTGCCGTCCGGCGGCGGAGAGCAGGACGGAGGGCTGCTGTACCTGCGTCGCGAAGGCGTCGAGCCGCGTCTGTAACTCTTTCTGGACCGCGGCGGGAATGTCGTTCTCGAGCTGTTTGAGCGTCGTGGCGGCGGCTGTGGTCTCGTCGGCCGTGGGGAGCGCCTGCTCGAGAACCAGGGTCACCGTGCCGAGCTTCGCCAGCAGGTCCTTCCGCAGGGAAGGCGGCTCCAGAGCGTCGATGCGCCGGCCGAGGTTGATCCAATCGGGGAGCAACGCGAGCTGGGCCTCGAACGCGCTGAGGATGTCGTCCGCCTTCCGTTCGGTCCCGAGGCCGAGGTCCTCGTCCAGGGTCTCCAGCCGGCGCCGCAGCCGGGTCAGCAGCTTCTGCTCACGCTCTACGGGCTCGCCCTGGAGACCGTCCGCGATCTCCTGGAGATCCGCGAGCAGAGATACGAGGCGCCGCCGCCGCACGATACGGGGGCGGGCGCCCACCGCGTAGAGGCGCAGGAGATAGGAGACCAGCACGCCGAAGAAGATCAGCCCGACGGCGGTCCAGCCGCTCTTCTTGACGACGAGGCTCAGGTCCTTGGAAGAGGATTCGTGATCGTCGGCCTTGAGCCGGACCTTGCCGGTATAGGCTCCCGCGTCTTCCAGGCCCAGGACGGTCAGCTTCAGGCGTGTGTCGCGGCCGGGCTCGAGAGTGAACGGCTGGGTGAGCGGCTCCTGCTCATTCTCGCTCCTCACCTCCAGCCGGTCGAATCGCGCCTGGGAGCGGGTCTTGTCCTCCGCCACCAGCGCCAACTCGGTCACCTGCGGACCATAGAGTTTGAGGGATTGTGCGCTCTTCGACTCCACCGTCATCCACAGCTCCACGTCCTCGCCCACTCCCCGCACCTGATCGAGCCCGGAGATCTCGACGGGCAGCGCCGGCCGCGTGCGGGTCACCTTGAGCGGAACGCTCGTGCGCTTGCCCCCGTACGTCAGGGTTATCGCGCTGACATAGGTTCCGGAGACAGGCAGATCGGCGGTCACCTCGAGATGGACCTCTCCCAGACCCGACAAGTTGAACGGCTGGGCCCCGGCTTTTCCGTCCACCTTCCAGGTGGGCGCGACAGGCTGGGAGTCGCCATTGGCGAAAGAGGCCACCGAGACCCGCGCGTTCTGGACCGGGGTACTGTTCGTAGCTTCGAGGACGAAGGTGTGCTGGAACTGCGTTTTCGTCGTGGCGACCTGAAGCCCCTCCGCGGTCGCACCGACGATCTGCAGGCTCGCCGGCACTGGATCGGCGCCGAACGAAGGAACGGCTGTGAGCCCCAGGAGGAGCGCGGTCCCAAGGCGCGCAACCCTCCCGGCTCGCTCAGGAGACTTGGACTTGCTGGATCGCATGCAGTCCTCCAGAGAAACGGCGGCCCTCTGCCAGACCTGGTCCGCATTCTAGTAGACGGTCTACCAGAAGGATTTCCCAGAATCTGGCTCGAAGCTCTCGACGAGCCGCTGTGGCACCCTTCCGGCAGATGGAGGTCCTCGCGTAACGACTGGGCGAATCAGCGACGAACGATCACCCTATAAAGATGCCCCCGTGAAGTGAAATCGCCACAGAATCACTTACGGGTCCGTTCTTTGTAGCCCCCGCTCCGACGGACCGACGTGCCTCGAGCCACCACCCGTCCCTCGCCGGCTTCCAGATCGTATTCGAGGTGGGCGATACTGCGGCCCACGTGGGCGTGGGCTCTGAGGCAGCCTTCCCTGACCGGCAGGAAATAGCTCTCCGCGTCCTTGAGCAGGAGTGGCGGCTCTACAGCCTCTCCCGCGGGGTGAGAGTCTCGCGGTACCCCCTCAGCACATGCCCCAGGAGCAGGTGGCGCCAAGGACACGCTCGTGCAAACGGCGCGGGTCGAGTTCCAGCTCACGCCCCGTCTCGGCCTGCGCCAACTCGCTCAGCTCCAGCGCAACCGTTTCCCGGACCCGCGGTTCCGATCCTTCGGCATCTCCGGTGATTTCGCACAATTCCCGAGGCTCCACTCCATGCATCATCAGCGATAAGATCAGGGGCGTACTCTCGATCTCCTTGTCCTGCCAGGATTGGGACGGAGCCCTCGCTGTCACGCCATGGGCCACCGTGGCACTTCGTCCCCATGCCCTTCTCCAAGCGGCATCCAGAACTGTCGTAACCATGGCGCTATCAAGTGATTTGAAGCTCCTGTCCTAGGCGCCCGAAGCCTTCCACCTCCCTCAGCCAGGACAGCAGGGGGTTCCAAGCGCCTCTCGGTCGAAAGTGACGCCTTCGGGGAAAATATACGCCTCGCCGAGGCTGTGGGAACTGTGGGAATCCCCGGGAGGTGGATGGGCGGCCGGGGATTCCAACGGGTGTGGGAAGGTCCGGGGGCGGGCGGTGTGGTGGTCCGGAGCTTTCCATACCTCGGTCAGCTTCCATAGCCTGGGCGGGGGTTGCTTCGCTGCCTGGGCTGCGTGCAGTCGGAGCCCCCCTCCGCTCCCCTGTTGAGGGGAGCGAAGGGGCTTCCACCGGGCCGGTGCCGACGTCGATTAGGCCGTTTTGAACAAGAGCAAGGAGGCAGTCGACTCCGCTTCTCCCCGCAGTGCCGAGGACAGCTCTCCGGACACCAGGTCGGCCGCTCGCAGAAGCACCTTGACCGGATGCAGGTATCGATCGTGCGCATCCCGGCCGATCGCGTGACCCATCAGGCGCTTGCGCACATCGCGCGGCACTTCCAGCTCCGCCGCCGTCGTGGCGAAGGTGTGCCGAGTCGCATCATAG
>DATLNC010000071.1:0-16776 GCA_035536935.1 Thermoanaerobaculia bacterium | reverse complement strand
CTGTTCTTTTCAAATCAAAGGTTTTTCCGGTGGCTGTGGCGAGGGGGAAACACCCGTTCCCATTCCGAACACGGCAGTTAAGCCCCTCTGCGCCGATGGTACTGCACGCGTTGGTGTGTGGGAGAGTAGGTCGCTGCCGGGAGATTATTTTTTCAAGGCCCATGCGAAAGCATGGGCCTTTCGTTCTTGTGCCAGACGCTTGTGCGAGAATAACTGCCCGTGAAACGCGGCCTACTCCTATCAGTTCTGATCCTGGCTCTCGCCGGATGCGGAAAGGAGCCACCGCCGAAGCCGCACCCGATCCTGGTCGTGGGCATCGACGGAGGGGAGTGGAAGGTCATCAAGCGGCTCTGGGCCGAGGGGCGCCTCCCCAACCTCCGGAGCCTGGCCGAGCGGGGAACCACGGCCACCCTGCGCACCGCCTACAACTCGTCGCCGGTGATCTGGACCACGATCGCGACCGGCGTCACCCCCCGCGAGCACGGGATCACCGACTTCGTCGTGCCGACCCCGAAGGGAGACGTCCCCATCTCCTCGGACATCCGCAAGGTGCCGGCGATCTGGAACATGCTCACGCAATCCGGGCAGCGCGTCGCCGTGCTCGGCTGGTGGGGATCCTGGCCGGCGGAGGAGGTCAACGGCGTAGTGGTGACCGACCGCGCCCTGCTCGACCTCGAGCGCCGCGTCTCGCCGCCCTCCTATCTGCCGACCTTCCTGCAGGAGGTCCGCCGGGCACGGGCGGAGCCGAGCCTGTTCGGGGCCGACGACGAGCCGGAGATGCGCGACCGGGCGATCGCGCGAGCCGCGACGACGCTCGCCGGCCAGGGCTTCGACCTCCTCCTGGTCTATTTCCGCAGCCCGGACATCATCAGCCACAACCACTGGAAGTCATACGAGCCCGAGGCGTTCGAGGGGGCCGATCCTGCCTCCTCGGATCGCAATCGGGTCCCGCGCTCGTACGAGGCGGTCGACCAGGCCCTCGGCCGCCTTCTGAAGGCCGGTCCCAAGGACCTGAACGTGCTGGTGATCTCGGATCACGGCTTCCATGCCGCCCGGCCCGAGGAGGTCAAGGTCCTGCTCGATATGGATGCCGTCCTGAAGCGCCTCGGCTACCAGGACCGGATTCACACCTACGGCACCCCCTCTTTCCGGCAGGTGAAGCTGCTGCGCTTCGCGAAGGTGCCTCTCGCCGAGCGAGAGGAGCTGCGCCGGCGCCTCGCAGACGACTTGGCGACCGTGACCTATGAGTCGGGCGCTCCCGTTTTCGTGGTGCGGGAGGCGCGCCCCCGCGAGATGCGGGAAGGAGCCGACTTCGCCGTGGTCGTAGAGATGGAAGGCGCCACGCAGGCCCTGCGCATTCGGGGAGAGCGGTTCGAGGGCGCCATCGAGAGCCTCAGCCGGATCTCCGGAACCCACACCCGCAATACCAACGGGATCTTCCTTGCCGCGGGTCCGGACGTCGATCCGGAGGCCAGCCTGGAGGGAATCCGGGTCCACGACATCACGCCTACCCTGCTCTACGGGCTCGGCCTGCCGGTGGCGGAGAGCTTCGCGGGCAAGCCCCGTACCGATCTCTTTACGGAGGAGTTCCGCGAGGCCCATCCCGTGCGCACGATCCGGTCGTGGGGGAAGCGGAAGAGCGCGGGAGCCCGGACCTCCAAGGAGGATGAGAAGCTCCTCGAAGAGCTCCGGGCTCTCGGCTACATTCAATAGTTAATCCTTCCACATCGCCTTCCACCAGGGCTCGTCCTCCTCGGCGGGCCCTGACGCCTTGAGGTTCATCCGGCCGCGGATCTTCTGGATGTCCCAGCCGGTGAGCGAGGCGAGGGTCTGGGCCTCCCGCTCCATGCGCTTCGGCAGCTCGCGGCGGTAGGTCTGCGCGGCCTCGCAGCGTTCGTCACCCTTCCAGGGGTGGCGCAGGATGTAGCGTCCCTGGAAGTTCTCACGGTCGCCGGTCTCCTGGAAGACCAGGTCTTCCGGGAAGTGCTCGGCGTCATAGCGCACGTGGAGCCGGGTGATGAAGACGTTCTGCGGCTGCGGCTGGATGTCGGGACGCGGCTGCATCCGTCCCATGGGTCCCTCGATCCAGAAGACGCCGAGCTGGCGCAGCTCCTGGAGGGAGAGCGGGTCGGCGGCGCAGGGGTCGCACCAGCCCATGTCCCAGGCATACTCCAGGAAGAGCGCCCGCTGGTCCTCCTTCTTCACCTGCTGCGTGAACAGGTCGCGATAGAAGTCGGAGAAGTCGTCCTTGACGAAGAGCGGCACCTCCGCATCCGAGGCGAGGCGCACCGTGCGGTAGTTGGTCGTCTCGACGCGGCCTCTGCGGGTGAGGGCGAAGATGAACAGCTCCTGCGAACCGGCGGCGTTGACCATCCCCAACCGGATCGGCAGCATGAACTTGGGCGACTCGTAGGCGACCTGGATCGGCCGCAGGTAGGAGAAACCGAGCTTCGACTGCTCCTTGAGGTTGACCTTGGCCACGAAGAACTTCATGTCCTGCTTGATATAGCTGCCGAGCACCCGGGAGGCTCCTGTGGGGATGCGGTAGCCGCTCTCGCGCAGCCAGGTCTCCAGGCCGTCGCTCTGGGTGGCTGAGAGGATGACGATGTCGTACTCGCCCACGGTATACGCGGCTTCGACCTTCACTCCCAGGCTGCGGTCGCGGGCCACGGAATCGTTGAATGCCGCCCCCCCGGCCGCGGACTGCGGGACCGTCATCCGCCTTTCCATCATCTGGCAGGGGTTCTCATCGTAGTACTCGACCAGGCGCGGCGCGGAGTAGGCGTCGAGGTGGTCGAGCAGGGCCGGCTCGGCCACATGGATCTGCTCCCGCTGCAGCACCGTAGGAACGGGGATCACGACCGCGAACTCCTTCGGATCCCCCTTGAAGTCATTGGCCATGGTGAGGACGGTGCGGTCGTCGTCGCGCACCAGGACCACCTTGGAGGCCTGGTTGAAGATCTTGGTATCCGCCCGGGCCACGTAGAAGCCACAGAAGGCCAGGGCATGAGGGGCGGCGGCAGCTAGTACCGCGGCACCGAGGAGCAGGATCGGGAGCCGTTTCACGCGAATCTCCTTTCGAGGACCGGGACAGGCTTCCAAAAGTACTGCCGGCCCGGCAACAGCCGGTCGATCAGCGGCACGATCGGGGAGAGGAAAAAGAGCGACAGAATCAGCCCGTTCGGCCGGTAGAGAACGAAGTGGACGCATCCGGCGCCCAGGGCGACAAGCAGCGCGAAGAGGAGCCGGCCCGCCCGCGAGTCGGGCGTGGTCTTCGGGTCCGAGATCATGAAGAAGGTGAAGATCAGGAACGCCCCGCTCGCGAGCTGGTGGAACGGGATCGTCAGGGGCTGGCCCAGCCAGAGAGCCCGCCCGAACACGATCCCCAGGTAGGAGGCGAGGAAGGCGTAGGTCATGTCGCTCCGGGCCGCGCGGTTGACCACCAGCCCACCCAGGCAGGCGACCAGGAACCCGAACAGCGCCGCGCTCCCCCACTGGCCCGGCGAGACCCAGACCTTTCCGTCCGTGGCCAGCATCAGGGCAACGATGCCGAAGTTGGTCGGGTTGAAGAGGTGCTTGCCTCGCCAGCGGACCACGAACTTGCCCACGATGGTGACCAGGGCCGCCACGATCCCCAGGGCAAGCGAGCCGGTACGCAGCAGCAGGCAGAGGGAGAGGCCCGAGATCAGGGCGCTCTTCGGATCGAAGGCCGGAAGCCTCCAGATCCGGGTGCAGGCATACTGCGTGACGAGCGCCGTGGCAAGCATGGCGGCGGCCAGAATCGGGCGCACCTCCAGGTCCAGGCGGACCACCCCGTAGATGAGCAGCGAGGCGAGCACGAGGATCTGGTACAGGCGCGGGTCGAAGTCGGGGTGCCTCATCGGAAGAGCTTCCTCCAACTCCTCAGACACGTCAAACCACCGGAAGGAAACCAACGCGCGGACCGGTGGGGGGCCCTAAGCTCCATGAATCGGCCCGAAGCTTCTTAGATCGGATCCAAGTTCCTTGAATCCGGTCTAAGCCTCTTAAATCGGATCTAAGCCTCTTGAATCCGACGCGAAGCTTCTTGGGACGGCTCCAAGCTCCTTAAATCCGGTCCAAGCTGCTTAAATTGGATCTAAGCCTCTTGAATCGGGGCTAAGCTTCTTAGCTCGGATCTAATCCTCTTCAGAAAGCAGGCGTGCGCGCGGCCACTACCGCTGTGATCCCGGACGCTCCCGCCCGCCGCAGGGCGGCGGCAGCCATGTCCAGAGTGGCCCCGGTCGTGGCCACGTCGTCGACGAGCAAGAGGCGAAGGCCGCGGACTCTCCCCGGACGCGGGACGCGAAAGGCCTGTCGGAGATTAGCCAGCCGGGCGGCCTTCCCCAGGGAAGTCTGGGGCGGCGTTCGGCGGGTGCGGCGGAGGGCCGGGATCAGCGGCAGACCGAGCCGCGCGGCCAGGGGGGTGGCGATCCGTTCCGCCTGGTTGTACCCGCGGGCTAGCCGGCGATGCCAGTGGAGCGGCACGGGGACCACCCCGTCGATCCCATCGAGCTCCTCTCCCAGCCCGTCCGCCAGGGCGAGGGCGAGGTGGCGGCCCAGATAGTCCAGCCGGCGGAACTTGAGCCCCTGGATGACGGCGTCGAGAGGCGGCCGGTAATTCCAGAGCGCGAGCAGGCGGTCGAAGGCGGGCGGCCGCTCGCGGCAGGCGCCGCAGCGGTATCCGGGCGGCGGCTCGAAGGCGTGGAGAGGCCCGGCACAGCTTGCGCAGGCGAAACGTCCAACAGGAGCCAGCTTTCCGCGGCAGGGAATGCAGAGGCCCAGGGGGGCGGAGGAGAAGAGGGGCTCGCCACATCCCAGGCAGGAGGCGGGCAGCAGGAGGTGCAGCAGGCTGCGCGCGACGCCGCGGGGGGTGGGTCCGTATAAGGGATCTGAAGGCACGGTTATACTCGGCGGCGCAGTCCGCCCGGTATGCGCGGACCGGCCATCAGAGAGGAGGAGGGATTTTGATCCAGCACCATTGCCTGCGGCGGCTCACCCTGTGTGCCGCGCTGCTCCTGCTCCCCGGCGCGGCCCGCGCCCAGGAGCTGTATACGTTCACCGCCGGCCTGTTGGGCGGCATCGGAGGTTCGATCGACGCCGATCCCGGTGACGGCCTCGACAACACCGGCTTCCAACTCAATCTGACCATGGTCACGGAGCCGCGCACCCACGTGGGCTTCCGCCTGGGCCAGCTCTCGCTCGACAGCGAGGAGCGCTTCGGCTCGCTGTCCGAGGCCGAGCTTTCCTACGTCACCATCGCCGGCGAGTACCGTTTCCCGCAGAGCTACTACGAGTCGGGACTCTACATCGGCCTGGGCGGCTACCGCTTGGATGGGAGCCGCGGCGGCAGCGATGAGCAGGACACTGCAATCGGGCTCAACCTGGGTGTGACCGGCGAGTTCGAGGTCACGCAGTGGCTGGGCGTCCTGATCGAGCTGTCGGGGCACTACGCTGACCTGGACGAGGCCCAGTTCTTCGCCCTGGGCCACGCCGGCATCGCCATCCACTTCTGAGCAGGGCTCACGATCCTGCTGGGCTGGGCGCGCCACCCGATTCCTTGAGTCGGCTGGCGATGAGCTCGCGCAGCTCGGGGTCGTCCCAGTCGGTCTGGCCCACGAACTTCTTGACCACCTGGCCGCGGACGACCAGGTAGGTCTCCGGCAGCTTGTCGGTGCCGTAGCGCTTGGCCACGTCCCAGTTCGGGTCGTACAGGGCCATGCTCCCCCAGTTGCCGAGGAAGACCTCGGCCTTCTGGGTCTCGTCGGCGACCGCGACCATCACGATCTCGAAGTCGTCATGATCGGAGAAGTCCCGGGCCAGCCGCTTCAACGAGGGGATCTCCTCGCGGCAGGGCGGGCACCAGGTGGCCCAGAAGTGGACCAGGCTCACCGGCTCCAGCTTGGGTCCGAGCGTCGTCGCCCTGCCTTCGGCATCGAACAGGAAACCTCCGGGCTCCTTGAACGTACCGCTTCCTTTGGGCCAGAAGAGGGCGGCGAGGGCGCAGGCCACCAGGACGGCAACCGCGATGCGGGCCTGCTTTCCCAGAGGGGCCGAATCTTTCGGGGCGGCGGCCGGAGAGGCCTCCGTCGCCGGGACGGGATTCGTCGAGGAATGCATGGGTAAGCTCCCGTGTTGTCCGGTTCGGGGTCAAGTTTTGACCCGAACTCCGCGTTTCTCTAGAATACCTCACCGGACCCGAAAAACCTTGTCCAACCAGGTCACGAGAGTCGATCAGCAGCCTCGCGGCTGCACGGAGGAGGTCTCACCCGCCTGAACGCCATGCAGGACCCCGGTCTCGACCTCTCTCAATTGGATCGCCTGCTCGGGGATGTCCTGCTCGAGGGCGAGATCGCGCGCACTTCGCGGACGGCTGTCTACCGCGTGCGCACCGGTGCGGCCGACGGCCGTCCTCTGGCGCTCAAGGTCGCGCTCCAGTCCAGCGATCCCGAAGACCTCGCGCGCTTCCGCCACGAGGTCCGCCTGCTCTCCGAGGCCCGCCACCCCAACGTCGTCGAGGTCTACGACTTCGGTGTCCTCCCCGGGGACTTCCCGTTCCTGACCATGGAGCTTCTTGCCGGTGGAGTCGCAGAGCGGCTGCGCGGCCGTGGCTGGCGTGGCTGGGATGCAATCTTTGACGTGGCCATTCAGGCCGCGGCCGGTCTGGCCCACATCCACCGTCAAGGCGTGGTCCACATGGACCTCAAGCCGGCCAATCTGGGGTTGACCGAGGACTTCCGTCTCAAGATCCTGGACTTCGGGCTGGCCCACGAGGCCCGCGGTCCGCTCGACCGGCGCATCCGGGGCACCCTCGCCTACACCGCGCCGGAGGTCCTGCTTCAGGACGACTATGACCATCGCGCCGACCTCTACTCGCTCGGCATGACGCTCTTCGAGCTCGCGACCGGCGTCCTCCCCTCGCAGATCGGGGACGAGATGGACGCCGTCCGCTTCCACCTGGAAGGGGAAGTGCCCGACCCGCTCCAGGCCCGGCCCGACATGCCGCCGGAGCTGGCGCGCATCCTCCAGCGCCTGCTCCAGCGCGACCCGGCGGACCGCTACGCCTCGGCGGGCCGGCTCCTCGCGGACCTCGGGCAGGCAGCGGGGCGGCCTCTGGACACCACGGCCGCGGCGGCTCTCTCGTTCTCCGAGGGGAAGGTCCTCGCCAGCCGGCTCGTCGGCCGCGACGAGGTGCTCGGCCGGCTGCGGAGCAACTTGACCGAGGCCGCGGCGGGCCAGGGCGGCGCCGTCCTGATCGAGGGCAGGGAGGGGGTGGGCAAGAGCCGTCTCCTCCGCGAGTTCCGCCTCTTCGCCTCGATCGAGGGGGCGCGGATCGCCCGCAGCTCCCCGAGCGAGGGCATGGCCGAGCATGCGCAGCCGCTCGCGCCGTTCCTGGACGCCCTGGAGAGCCTCGGAATCGAGGTCCGCACTCCTGGCGCGGATGCGCGGCCGGGTGAGACGGACCGGCGCGAGCGCTTCCGGCTGTATCAGGAGATCTCCCACGGTCTTTCCCTGGCCGCAGGCGCCTCTGAGGCGGCCGGTTCCGGCCGGCCCATCATCCTGCTGCTGGACGACCTCCACCTGGCCGGGAAGGAGAGCGAGGAGCTGCTCACCTACCTCGGGGAGGATCTGCGGAGCTCGCGGGTGCTCGTGGTCGCGGCCCGGCGTTCAGAGGACCCTGTCCCCAAGGAAGCGGACGGCTCGGTGCAGCACATCGCGCTGCTCCCCCTCGACCGCGCCGCGACCGCCCAGCTCGTCGATGCCTCGCTGGGGACGAAGAACCTGCCGGCGAGCTTCTACGGCTGGATCTACGACAACACCCAGGGCTCGCCCGCCGAGGCGCAGCAGATCCTGCGGCAGCTCGTTGACGATCAGGTGCTCCAGTACCGGGACGGCGACTGGAAGCCCTCCATCCCGGCCCTGTCGCGCTGGGCGAGCTCGCCCGAGGGGCGGGATGCCCAGGGTTGGCGGAGGTTCACGGCGCTGCCGGTGCCCGAGCGGGAGGTCCTGGAGGCGGCGGCGGTCGTGGCCGAGCCGTTCCCCCTCGCCCTGCTCGCCGCGCTCCTCGGCGAGGATCCCCAGGCCGTCTACGAGCGGCTCGACGCGCTGGTGGCGCAGGGCTACCTCGAGCGGCTCCGGGAGACCGGCGGCGTCCACTACCAGGTCGCCCGGCAGCCGTTCCGCCAGACTCTCTATTCGACCCTCGACCCGGAGCGGCGGGTTCTTCTCCACCGGAGCCTGGCCGGACTCCTGGAAGGGCGGCTGCGCCAGGGGGAGACGGGGCTGGTCACGGCTGTGGCCGAGCACTTCTGGCGGGGCGGCGAGCGCTCCCGGAGCCTGCCGTACCTGACCTGGGCGGCCGAGGAGGCCACGGCCGTCTATGCCTACGCGCAGGCGTCCGGGCTCTACGGCCGCGCCGCGGAGGCTGCCGCCGAGGCGGGGGACGCGGAGATGGCGACGCAGACACTCGCCGCCCAGGCCGAGGCGCTCACCTCGGCCGGTGCCTTCGCGCGCGCCCTCAAGGTCTACCAGGAGCTGATCCGCAAGCCGGGGCTCGACCGCGCCCTGGCTTCCCGCCTGCAACTGCGCAAGGGGCGCCTCCACACCCGGGTGGGAGAGCACGAGGCCGCCCTCGCCAGCCATGAGGAGGGGCTGCGCCAGCTCTCCGGCCTGCGCCAGCCCGACCTGGAGATCGACCTGCTCCATGGCAAGTCTCTGGCTCTGCGCGATCTCGGCGATTGGGAAGGGGCGTTCAATGCAGCGCGCTCGGCCCTGGCGCGGGCGGGCGGCGAGGACCTCGACCGCCAGCGCGCCAACCTGCTCAACACGCTGGGCAACCTCTACGCTGCGCGGGGGGACTTCCGCCGCGCCGAGCGGCTGATCCGCCGCGGCCTTTGGGTTTCGGAGGGGGTCGGGGACGAGGTCCTGGCGCTGCGGCTGCGCAACAACCTGGGCAACGTCCTCTGGAAGACCGGCCGCTTTGATCAGGCGCGGGATCTCTACAGCCGCAACCTGGCTTTCTACGAGCGCACCAACGACGTCTGGGGCCAGCTCTTCGCCCTCAACAACCTCGGCATCCTGGAGTGCAGCCGGGGCAACTGGATGGCGGCGCGGGAGCCGCTGACCCGCAGCATCGAGGTGACGCGGCGCCTGGGTGCCCGCGAGACCGAGGCGGCGCAGCGCCTGAACCTGGGCGAGGCCGAGGAGATCCTGGGCCACTGGCCGCGCGCCCAGCGCCACCTGGAGCGCGCGCTCAAGATTCTGGAGGACACGCCCGAGCACCCCGACCGCCTGGCCGTCCTGGCCCAGCTCGCCTCTCTGGACCGCAAGCGCGGACGCGGCGCCGAGGCCGAGCGGCGGGCGCGCGAGGCCCTCGCGGGAGCCGAGGCGGTGGGCGATCCGGATCTTCTCGCGCACTGCCATCTCCAGATCGGGCTCATCGAGAAGGACCGGGACAACCTGGAGGCCTCCGGCACCCATCTGAAGAGGGCGCTGGAGCTGGCCGAGGAGGCGGGCATCGGGCAGATGCTCGCCCGGGTCCACATCTCCCTGGCCGACCGCGCCCTGCGCGACGGCGAGCTCGAGGCGGCCGGCCACCACGCCGCGGAGGCGCGCCGGCGGGTGGAGGAGACCGGCGACCGCTTCTCCGAGGCCAAGCTTCTGGTCGTGGAGGCGCGGATCGCCAGTGCACGGGACGACGTCGACGGGGCAGAGAGCCTGTTTTCGGAGGGCGTCCGTCTCCTGGAGGAACTGGAGACCCCCTATGAGCACGCCCGCAGCCTCTACGAATGGGGGCTGCGGACGTGGAACGTGGACATGGCTTTGCGCCGGTTGCGCCGGGCCCTCTCCGGCTTCGAACGCCTGGGGGCGGAGACGGAGTCGCGGCGCGCGTCCGGAGCCCTGGAGCGCATCCGCGAGCACCAGCGTTTCTCCACGGGGCGCGGCGCCAGCTCCGTGCTCTACGAGGTGGGCAAGGTCATCAACTCCACCCTGGATCTCCAGGAGGTACTCTCCCGCACCATGGACCTGGTCCTGGAGCGGCTCGGGGCCGAGCGGGGGATGATCGTCCTCTCCGACCGCCTGACCAAGGAGCTGGAGGTGGCGGTCGCGCGCAACATTGGCCTGGATGGCAGGGGGGACGGGAAGGAAGGGCAGCAGCTCTCGGAGAGCGTGGTCCGCCGCGTGGTCGAGACGCGGGAGCCGGTTTTGGCGGTCGACGCGCTCACCGACGGCCGCTTCGCCGGCTCCGAGTCGATCGTGGCCCGGCACATCGTCTCGATCCTCTGCGTGCCCCTGGCGATCCGCGACCGCCTGGCCGGCGCGATCTACGTCGACCACCGGGAGGCGCGCCACCTGTTCGGGCAGGCCGACCTGGAGTTCCTGCTCGGCTTCGCCGACCAGGCGGCCATCGCGATCGAGAACGCGCGGCTGTTCAGCGAGCTGGACGCGTCCCGGCAGCGGCTCAAGCTGGAGAACGAGTCGCTGCGCAACGAGATCCTCTCCTCGCACAACCTGGGCTCGATGATCGGCAAGAGCCGTCCGATCGTCGAGCTCAAGCAGATGATCGAGAAGGTCGCCCAGAGCAACTCGACCGTGCTGGTCCGCGGCGAGAGCGGCACGGGCAAGGGACTGGTGGCGCGCATCCTCCACTCGATCTCGCCGCGGCGGCAGGCGCCGTTCATCCACTTCAACTGCGCCGCCCTGCCCGAGACCCTGGTCGAAAGCGAGCTCTTCGGCCACGAGAAGGGGGCGTTCACCGGCGCCTCGGGGCAGAAGCCGGGGCGCTTCGAGCTGGCCAACCACGGCACGATCTTCCTGGACGAGATCGGCAAGGTCTCGATGTCGGTGCAGTCGAAGCTCCTGCGGGTGGTGGAGGAGAAGGAGTTCGAGCGCGTCGGCGGCACCCGCACGCTCCAGGCCGACGTGCGGGTGATCGCCGCCACCAACCTGGAGATCGAGGAGGCGATCCACCGCAACGAGTTCCGGGAGGACCTCTACTACCGCCTGAACATCCTGCCGATCGTGCTGCCCGCGCTGCGCCAGCGCAAGGAGGACATCCCCTACCTGGTGCAGCACTTTCTTGCAAAGGTGAGCCGCGACCAGGGGCGGCCCTTCAAGGAGCTGGACCCGGCGGTGCTGGAGGTCTTCTACGGCTACGACTGGCCGGGCAACGTGCGCGAGCTGGAAGCGGCGGTGCACCGCGCCTTCGTGCTCTCGAGCTCCGACGTGTTGACCACCGACGACTTCGGCTGGATCGCCCTCCAGGTGAAGGGGCGGGCGGTCGCGCAGCCGCCGGACGCGCCCGGTCTTTCCGCAACGGTTCGGCTCTCCGAGGGCGGCTACGAGGAGGCGCTGGAGCGCTACGACCGCCAGCTCATCGGCGCCGGCCTGGCGCAGACGAACGGGCGCATCCGGGAGACGGCCCGCCTCCTCGGCATCGCCCGCAACACGTTGCGCGCCAAGATGAAGCGCTATGGGCTGAGCGGGGTCGGCGATGAGGATTGAAGCCTCTCGTTGACTCCCCCGGGCTCTCCCGCTACACTATGCCGCCTTGTGAGGCCTGGGGCCGTAGCTCAGTTGGGAGAGCGCTTGAATGGCATTCAAGAGGTCAAGGGTTCGATTCCCTTCGGCTCCACCAGTTTCCCTCCTTATCTGATTCCATCCAATCGGATCGCGTCCATCGCCGAAGGTCACAGCCCTCCCGGGCTTGAGCCCTTTGGGATTTGTGGCTAAACTCCCCCTGGACTGCCCCATCAACTGTGTCCGGGAGAGAGCCTTGCAGCCACGGAAAGTGCTCGTCGTCGACGACTCGAAGCTGATGCACAAGATGTACGAGGTCATGCTGCGTCAATACCCGCTGGTCTATGCTTCCGACGGACGCCAGGCCCTCGACCGGCTCCAGGACCACGCGGATATCGACCTCGTGCTGCTCGACATCAACATGCCCAACATGAACGGGCTGGAATTCCTCGCCGAGCTGCGCTCCGACGCCGCCCGCGCCGACCTGCCGGTGATCATCATCAGCACCGAGGGGCGCGAGGAGGACACCGCGCGGGGGATCGAGGCGGGAGCCACGGCCTACATCAAGAAGCCGTTCCACAGCGAGGAGATCCTGGAAGTCATCAGCCGCCTGGAGAAGAAGGGCGCAGCTTGAACGAGCGCGGCAGCATGACCGAGAGCGGGCGGCTGAGCTCCACCGCCGTCCCCGGGCGCGACCTCCTGGGCGAGCTGCGCTCCACCCTGGAGAAGGCCAACGACCTCCTGCGCGTCGTCGAGGCCAGCCAGCAGGGCGCCGCGGTGCGCGACGCCGGCACGGCCGAGGAACGGATCGCCGAGCTGGAGCGCCGGCTGTCCACCGCCGAGTCCGACGTCAAGGAGCTGGCCTCGCGCCTGGTCGACTCCGAGCACCAGGGCGGCCGCCTGATGAACCTCTACGTGGCCACCTACCAGCTCCACGCCACCCTGGACCCCGCCGAGGTCCAGGCCACCATCGCCGAGATCGCCATCAACTTGCTGGGCGCCGAGCAGTTCGCCCTGCTCTTGCGCCGCGACGACGTGCCCGGCGAGGAGGATCCCGGGTACGAGATCGCGCTCATCGAGGGGATGTACGACGAGGTGGACAACCCTTACACGGGCGAGACCTATGCCGGCGGCGATCCCATGGTGGACCAGACGCTGCGCGACGGCGTGCTCCGCCTGGGGCCGACCCCCGAGTCGCAGGCCCTGTCTGCCGTGCCGCTGCGGGTCCAGAACGAGATCGTGGGCGCGCTCGTGCTGCTCAAGCTGCTCGACCACAAGCCGATCCTGCGGGCGGAGGACCGCGACCTGCTCGACCTGCTCTCCGCCCATGCCGCCTCGGCCATGTTCGCGGCCCGCCTGTTCGCCACCAAGGACCGCAAGCTCCGCACGCTGGAGAGCCTCGTCAAGCTCGCCCGGGGTGAGTGAGCGGAGACGCCGCCCATGGGTATCTCCGGCAGTCTCAAGGACGTTTCCGTCGCCGATGTGATGCAGTTCATCCATCTCGGCCGGCGGACGGGCACGCTGTTGCTCTCGCAGGGCACCAAGCGCGCCATGATCGGCTTCCACATGGGCCGGCTGGTCAGCGCCCAGGCGCCCCACACTCCCAAGCTCGGCGACCTCCTCATCACCTCGGGGATGATCGACCGCGGCATCCTGACGAGGGCCATCAACTCGCAGCAGACCGAGCCGGAGCGCCGCTCCCTCGGGCAGATCCTGGTCGGCTCCGGGTCGATCGATCCCGAGGGGCTGCGCCAGGTGATCGCCAGGCAGATCGAGCAGGCGGTCTCCGAGGTCATGGTCTGGGACATGGGCAACTTCGAGTTCGCCATCGACGACCTGCGGCCGATCGACGACATCGCCCTCTACCCGAGCGACGTCCTCCCCGACGCGGACATCAACACCCAGATGGTGCTGCTCGAAGCGGCGCGCATCTTCGACGAGCGCAACCGGGACCGGGCCGAGGGCCGCGACGACGGCCGCAACGCGGGTGGAGGCTATCCGGCCGGGGATGCCACGAATCCCACGATGATCATGGACTCGGCGCCCCATGCGTCCGGCGGCGGCCTGATGGTCGCCGATATGGAAGAGCTGGGGATGCGCGAGGCCCCCAAGCACGCGGCCGAGCAGCTCAAGGTGCACCTGGTCTCCACCGACCACGTCTTCGCGGCGAGGCTGGGGGAGGCGCTGCACGACGAGGTGGCCGGGGTCGAGGTGACGACGCTCGCCCAGGCCGGCACCACGAACCCGGGCGAGCCGCAGCCGATCATCCTGCTCGACCTGCGCGCGGGCGGCGGCGTGACCCTGGACCAGGCCGCGTCCGTGCGCCGGGCCCGGCCCAAGGTCTCCCTGATCGCCCTGGTGGACCCCGGTTCCTCGTTCGTGAAGGCCTACGAGGCCGGCGTGCTGGCGGCGATGCCGCCGGACCTGGAGGCGGTCGTGGCCTGCGTCGAGAATGTGATCGACACGCGGCGCGACCTGATCCGCGGCGGCCGGGCCGAGGATTCGCGCTCGGGCGTGGCGCGGCTGCGGCGGGTGTTCGGCGACCTGCGCTCGGGGCTGATTTCAGCGACAGTCGCGCTGAACCTGATGCACATCGTCTCGGAGTCGGTGGAGCGCGCCATCCTTTTCCTGGTCAAGCGCGATCATCTCGTCGCGCTGGGCGCTTTCGGGGTCGACGCCCGGGGCAAGCCACTGGCGGAGTCGACCCGCGGCCTGAAGCTGCCCATGGAGGGCGAGAGCGTCCTTACCCACAGCCTGGAGACGGGCGAGGTCCAGTCGGTCGATTTCGACCAGGCCGGCCTGCTCGACGCCTTCCGCCAGATGGTGGGCCGTCCGCGCACGGGCCAGGTGGTGGTCTTCCCGGTGCTGGGAGCCCAGCGCGTGATCTCGGTGATCTACACGGACAACGGCGACCGGGACACCCCGATCGAGGACATCGACATCCTCGAGCTCGCCACGGCCCAGGTGGGCATGGCGTTCGAGAACGAGCTGCTAAGGCGGCAGATCTCGCAGGGCCGAGATTAGCCTTTCTACTGGCTCATCCCCGCGATCGGGTTGTAGGGCTGGACCTTGTAGCCGGCCGGGGGATCGTAGTGGCCTGCGGGGGCGGCCTTGGTCTCGACCGAGACCAGCTCCTCGCGGGTGCCGAACTTGGCTCCGAGCGCGTCCACCTGCGACTCGGTCAGCACCGGGAAGCCCTCGATCTTCTCCAACTGCTTCACCCACTCCCCGGACCCGGGCTGCAGCGAGGCCATGGCGCCGGCCATCTTGTTGAACCCCGCGAAGCCCTCGATCTCCTTGCTCACCCACATGGTCGTGGCGATCTTCATCCCCATGGCACTCTGGACCGTCACGTCGAAGCGCCGGGCGTTCCACTGACCGACCTTCTTCGTCTCGCCGCTCGGGGCGACCTGCACGGTGACCTTCATGCCCGCGGCGATCTGGTCGGCCATGGCCTCGCTTCCCTTGGGCATCATCTTGCGCAGATCGATCGGCAGGGGGACCTCGCTGTACGTCTTGTCCTCATGGTCCACCATGTAGAGCCGGTTCTTGTCCAGGCGGAAGATCATGGTCTGCTCGCCGTCATCGCGCCGCAGGCGGTCGCCGGCGGCCCAGACCTTGACCGTGCCGTCCTTGGCGGGCTGGCTCTGGCCGCCCATCTTGATGGCGTCGGTATGGCTCTTCATGGTGTAGAGCGTGTCGGCTCCGGCCCCCAGGGGGAGGGTCAGGACGAGCAGGACGAGCAGCGTGCGTCGGAACATGGTTACGTCTCCTTCAGGGAACGGAGCGTGTAGCTTAGCTGCCGCCCGGGGGCTTGGCAAGGCGGACATATAGAAGCTTCTCTACTTCCGCGACAACCTCGCCCTGCCCGTCGCGGACCTCGACCGTGAACACCGGCTCGATCTTCTCCCCGCGGTCCGCGGCGGCCCGGATCTCCTCGACCCTCTCCTGCGGGATGTGGAAGGTGGCCCGGACCGTCCCCTTCCCCGGTCGGCGGAAGCGGATCGTCGCCGCTTTGTCCCACACCACGTAGCCGCGGCCCAGGGCCTGGATCAGGATCAGCATGAAGAAGGGATCGCACATGGAGTAGAGCGAGCCGCCGAAGTGGGTGTTCACGTAGTTCCGGTTCCACCACCGGAGCTTCATCCGCACGTCGAACGTCCGCAGGTCCGCGGAGGGCCGCACCCGGATCCCGGCGCCGAGATAGGGCGGCCAGAAGCTCAGCATGCGCAGGAGCACGCTCGTTCTACGCTGCTGGGCCATGGGACAGGGAGTCTAGTCGATCTCCGCCAGGTAGGCCTCCTCGAGACTGGGCTCGATCTCCTCGCCGGCGAGGGGATCTCCGGCGCGGGCGACGGCGCGTACCCGGATGCCATCCAGGGTGCGCACCCGGGCGGTGATGCGGTAGCGGCGGCCGAACTCGGCGAGGTCCTCGTCGCCGAGCAGGGCGCGGAAGACCCGGCCCCGGGCGCGGGCGGTCAGCTCCTCGGGGGTGCCGTCGAAGTGCAGCCGGCCGCGGTGGAGGAGGAGGATGCGCGAGGCCGCGGCCTCGACGTCGCTCGCGATATGGGTGGAGAAGAGGACGATCCGCTGCGCGGCCTGCTCCAGGAGGATCTGGCGGAAGCGGGTGCGGGACTCCACGTCGAGGCCCGTGGTGGGCTCGTCCACGATCAGGATCGGCGGCGAGCCCAGCAAAGCGCGGGCGATCCCCACCCTCTGGCGCATGCCGCCGGAGAAGTCCCGCACCTTGCGCCGGGCGTGCTCCGCGAGGCCGACCGCGGCGAGCAGGCGCTCGATCTCCTCGCGCCTCTCCCGCGCGGGCATCCCTCTCTCGATCGCCCAGTGGTCGAGGAACTGCTCGGCGGTCAGCTCCGGGTAGGCGTTGAACTCCTGCGGCAGGAAGCCGATCTGCCGGCGGTAGTCGGAGAGGTTCTCGGGATTGACGGCCACGCCCCGGAAGCGGACCTCCCCCCGGCTCGGGTCGAGCAGCCCGGTCAGGATGCGCAGCAGGGTCGTCTTGCCGGCGCCGTTCGGGCCGAGCAGGCCCACGATGCCCGGGGTCAGCTCGAAGCGGACTCCCGATAAAGCCGTGACCCTGGTTGATTTCATCCCCCCTCTCCCCGGCCCTCTCCCCCATGCCGGGGGAGAGGGAGAAAAGCGGCCGCCGTAGACCTTGGTCAGGGTATGCGCCTCCAGGACGGGTGCTCCCGCGGCGGCCCATTGGGGCGGACGCTGCCG
>DATLNC010000070.1:0-24999 GCA_035536935.1 Thermoanaerobaculia bacterium | reverse complement strand
CAGAGCCGCGACAACATCGTGCTGGTGCCCATCGACACCTGGCGCAAGTCCAACGGCCGGCGCGCGACGATCGACCTCATGATCCAGGCGCGGGGAGGGGTCGACGGGGTGGAGGACGCGACGGACGAGACACGGAGCGTGCTGCGGGCGCTCCGCCACACCGATTTCCGCGCTCCGGACCCGTTTGGGATCGTCACCGCCGAGAACCTGCAGGAGATCTGGCGCCAGATCTCGGCCGCGGCGTTCGTCCTGACGATCCTGATCGCCTCGGTGTCGCTGGGCATCGGCGGCATCGTGATCATGAACATCAGGCTCGTCTCGGTGGCCGAGCGCACGCAGGAGATCGGCCTCCGCCGGGCGTTGGGAGCCCGCCAGCGGGATGTCCGCCGCCAGTTCCTCCTGGAGGCGGCGATGCTCTCCCTGGTAGGCGGCGTCTTCGGCGTGCTGAGCGGCTCCCTGATCGCCCTGGCGGTGGACCGCCTCGCTCACTTCCCGGCGAACGTCACGCCGGGCATCGCCACGCTGGGGCTGACCCTGTCCATCCTCGTGGGGCTCACCGCCGGCTACTGGCCGGCCGTCCACGCTTCCCGGCTCCTGCCGGTCGATGCGCTGAGGTCCGAGTGATGGCAGTATCGCCGGCATCGAGATCCGGCCTGCGGCTGTCGTGGACGGAGAACGTCCGTTTCGCCCTGGTGGCGATGAGGGCGCAGAAGATGCGCTCCGCCCTGACCCTGCTCGGCGTGGTCGCGGGCGTGGCCACGGTGATCATGATGGTCTCCTTCGTCGCGGGCTTCGACCGCTCGGTGACCACGGCGTTCTCGCAGTTCGGCACCCATCTCGTGCAGTTCCAGAAGTTCGAGCCGCGCTTCGGCGGGCCGGGCGACGTGCCGGAGGAGGAGCGCAACCGCCGCGATCTCACCCTGGAGGACGCGGAGGCTCTGCGGCGGCTGGCGACGCTCGCCGCGACGGTCTCGCCCGAGCGCTATCTCTTCACCTCTGGGGAAGTGCGGGCCGGCGCCCGCATCGCCAACAGCCCGACCATCGCGGGGGTGACCCCGACGTACACCGACGCCAACAACTCGTCCATCGAGGACGGCCGGTTCTTCATCGACGCCGACGTGCGCCACGCGGCCCGGGTCGCGGTGATCGCGGCCGACGTGGCCGACGCGCTCTTCCCGATGCAGGACCCGATCGGCCGCTCGATCGCGATCGACGGCCGCGACTTCCAGGTCGTCGGCCTGCTCGTGCGCAAGGGCAACTTCCTCGGCGGCAGCAACGACAACATCCTGCTCATGCCGCTCTCGACGTTCGACGAGCAGTATCCCCAGGTGCGCGACGGCGGCGGCGACACTCTGCACATCGCGACCGTGCCGCGGCGGTCCGGGGACGTCGAAGCCCTGATCGAGCAGGAGACCGCGATCCTGCGCACCCGCCGCAAGCTCCGCTTCAACCAGGAGAACGATTTCGCCACGTTCACCAGCACGGGCATGCTCAACAACTTCCGCCAGATCACGGGCGGGATCTCGATCGTGATGGTCCTCATCGCCGCGATCGCCCTGGTGGTGGGCGGGGTCGGCGTGATGAACATCATGCTGGTCAACGTCACCCAGAGGACGCGCGAGATCGGCCTGCGCAAGGCGCTGGGCGGCACCCGGCGGGATATCGCCATCCAGTTTTTGGCCGAGGCGGTGACCCTCACCGGCGTGGGCGGTCTGCTGGGCATCGCCCTCGGTCTGGGCGTGGCGCTGCTCGCCCGGGTCGCCTTCAACTTTCAAGCTGCAGCTCCGCTCTGGTCCATCCTCCTCGGTTTCGGCGTCTCCACGGCCGTGGGCCTCGTGGCGGGCCTGTGGCCCGCGGTCAAGGCCGCCCGCCAGGACCCGATCGAAGCCCTGCGCTACGAGTGAGGACAGGGGGAGCGTGGATTTGTCCTCGCCGGAGGACGGTCCGCTTCCCTTTTCCCCTTACAATGCCCCGGCACCCGCCTTGCTCTATCTGGTTTTCGGATAAGAAGGAGGTCAGCAACTCATGAAACGTTGTGCCGTGCTGCTCGTCCTGATGGTCGTCTCCCTGCCGGCCCTGGCGCAGGTCGACGTGGAGGCGGTGGTGACCGACCTCGAGGGGAACCGCGTGCGCGGCCTCTCGGCCGGCGACTTCCGCCTCCTCGTAGACGGCGCCGAGGTGCCGGTCGAGCGCTTCGCCGAGGTCGCCGGAGGAGCGGTGGGGCGGAGCTACCTGGTCTTTGTCGACGACAGCCTCTCGATCGCGGTGCAGCGCGATCTCGTGCTCTGGGAGATCGAGCGCGACCTGGACCGCCTCGGTCCCGACGACCGGATGGCGATCGTGGCTTTCGACGGCGCGCGGCTCCACCCGCTGGCGGACTGGACGGGCAACCGCGAAACGCTCGCCGCCGCCCTGGCCGAAGCCCGCAAGCGCCCGGCCAAAGAGAGCCTGACCCGGTCTACGATGTGGGTGGCCAATACCGTGGCCGGTACGGCGGCCGGGGCTCTGCGCAGCGTCTCGCCGTCCCCAGGGCGCAAGGTCATGCTCGTGCTTTCCGGCGGCTGGCCCTCCGGGCCGTCGCTCCAGCTCGTCCGGGACGCCAACCGTCTCGGCTACACGCTCTACCCGGTGGACGTTCCGGCCTTCGAGAGGGAGCGCGCGCCCCACGCGGCGGAGGACACGCTCCTCGCCCTGGCCGAGGCGACCGGCGGCCAGGCCGCTCTCAACTCGAACCGGCTGGCCGCGCTGGAGCGGGCCGAGGAGGACACCCGTTCCTACTACCTGCTCGGGTTCTCGCAGGCCTGGAAGGCCGACGACCGCGACCATCGCATCGAGCTGGAGGTCCGCCGTCCGGGGCTGGACGTGCGCGCCCGCCACGGCTTCCCCGACGTCTCGCCCGCGACCCTGGCGGGGATGGAGACCGAGGACCTGCTCCTGTCCGCAGAGAGTCGAGAGACCGCTGAATAGGAGGATACCGATGAGGTTCTTGCTGCTTGCAGCCCTTCTGATCCCGCTCGCCGCTCCGGCTCAAACCGCTGAAGAGACCTTCGGCGAATCCATCGACGTGCGCGTGGTCAACGTCGAGGCCGTGGTCACCGACGGCAGGGGGGAGCGCGTGCGCGGCCTCACGGCCGGCGACTTCCGCCTCCTCGTCGACGGAGTCGAGGTGCCGGTCGATTACTTCACGGAGGTGGCCGATGGCGTGGCGCGGCCCGCTCCCCAATCCGGTGAAGAGTCGGTACCCGCGCCCCCCGCGCCAACTGCTGCCGGCCCGGTGGGGCGGAGCCTGCTCGTCTTCATCGACGAGAGCCTCTCGATCGCGGCCCAGCGCGATGTCGTCCTCAAGGAGATCGAGCGCGACCTGGACCGTCTCGGCCCCGAGGACCGGATGGCTGTCGTGGCCTTCGACGGCGGCCGGCTCCAGCGGCTCGCGGACTGGACGAGCGACCACAGGACTCTCCTGAAGGCCTTCGCCGAGGCCCGGAGCCGCCCGGCCCAGGGCATCCTGACGCTGGCGGAGCGCCGGTCCGCGTTTGGCGACAAGCAGCTCGGTCAGGACGATGATTTGGACTTCTACAGCTCCGAGTTCCGGCCCTACGATCGTTTCGAGTATGAGGACGTGCAGCCCCAGCAGTACTCCCGCCTCGTGCGGGTGGTGGAGGCCGCGGCCGCGGCGCTGCGCAGCTTCTCGCTGCCGCCGGGCCGCAAGGCCATGCTGGTGCTCTCCGGCGGATGGCCGCTGACCCGTCCGGTGGCCCGGCTCGTCCAGGATGCCAACCGTCTCGGCTATACGCTCTACCCGGTGGATGTCCCGGGCATCGACATTGCCCAGACCGTCGGGGATGTGAGGGCCGAGAGGCCGATGGACGGCCCGGCCAGGGTCCTGACGTCCCCCTGGGAGCAGGCGTCCCATCACACGCTCCACCTCCTGGCCGCGGCGACCGGCGGCCGGGAAGCCATCAACTCGAACCGGCTGGCCGCGCTGGAGCGGGCCGACGAGGACACGCGCTCCTATTACTGGCTCGGCTTCTCCCCGGCCTGGAAGGCGAACGACCGCCATCACCGGGTCGAGCTGAAGGTCCGGCGGCCGGGCCTCGACGTGCGCGCCCGGAGCGGCTTCTCCGATCTCTCTCCCGCTACCCTGGCCGAGATGGAGACCGAGGGTCTCCTCGCGTTCGGTACTGGCGATAAGGGCGATAAGGGCGACAAGGGCGACAGGCAGCCCGGAGAGGACCATATGCAGGTCGAGATGGGGGAGCCCCGGCAGGCAGGCTGGCGGATGGTCGAGGTGCCGGTTACGTTGGTGCTCCCCGCCGCCATTGCCGGCGGTACCGCCGGCACCGCCGGGGGAGAGGACACGGAGCTGGTCCTCTCCGTCGGCTCCCTGGACAGGTTCGGGGGGCGCTCGGAGCTGCCGCAGATCCACTTCAAGGTGTCGCCCTCCGGGGGAGCCCAGGTACGCTCCGAGGTAACCGTGCGGCTCCGCAAGGCCGAGCAGAGGCTCGTCTTCCACGTCCGCGACCCCCGCACCGGCAAACAGCTGGTCGAGGAGGTCAGCTACCAGCCCGGGAAGTGAAGGCCTGATAGGATTTGTTGCAGCAAAGGGCGCCCGTCTGACGCGGGTGCCCTTTTGTCCGAGCTCCAGGGAGGATTCCGATGAAATCCCTACGCATACTTCCGGTCTTGCTGGCCTTGGCTTTGCCTGTAGCCGGTCAGCAACCGCCGGCTCCGGCAGAGCCCAACAGCATCTTCGGCGAGCAGATCGACGTGCGCGTCGTCAACGTGGAAGCCGTGGTCACCGACCGCCAGGGCAACCGGGTGACCGGCCTCGGTCCGGGTGACTTCCGCCTGCGCGTCGACGGCAAGGACGTGCCGGTCGAGTACTTCACCGAGGTGCGCGGCGGCCAGGCCATCGCGGCCGGCGAGGCCGGTTCCGGCCAGAACGCCGCGGTCCAGGGGCTGCCCGCTCTGGCTCCCGGGAGCCCGGTGGGTACCAGCTACCTGGTCTTCATCGACGACTACTTCGGCGTCGGCGCGCGGCGCAACGAGGTCCTGCGCGAGCTGATGGAAGACCTCGGCCGCCTCGGCCCCGAGGACCGCATGGCCATCGTCGCCTTCGACGGCACGAAGGTCGACATGCTGAGCAACTGGTCGGGTATCGAGCGCGAGCTGCACCGCGCGTTCCAGGAGGCCATGAGCCGGCCGTCGTTCGGCACCCAGAGGATGGCCGAGATCGGCAGCTTCGAGAGCTCCCGCCGGCTGGGCACGCTCGGCACGACGGATGCGCGGGCGGCTTTCGCCAACCGCCTGGACCTGGAGGAGCTCGGCTATGTGGAGCTGCTCGCCAGCCAGCTCCAGCGCTCGGTCACGGCCACGGTGGGCACGCTGCGCGGCTTCGCCGCCCCTCCGGGCCGCAAGGTCATGATCCTGCTCTCTGGCGGCTGGCCGTTCTCGCCCGCGGACTACATCATCAACAATGTGAACCGGCCGGTGCTGAACCGCGACGTGCCACGGGGCGAGGAGCTGTACCGCCCGATCGTGGACACCGCCAACCTGCTCGGTTACACCCTCTACACGGTCGACGTGCCGGGCGTCGATCCGCACGGCCCGAGCGCGGCGGATTCGAGCCCGAGCGTCGGCGGTCTCAATCTGCGCGAGCAGGAGATCCACTCGACGCTGGACTTCGTGGCCAAGGAGACCGGCGGCAAGGCGCTGCTCAACGGCGGCCGCAGCGAGGCCCTGAAGACAGCAGAGGCCGACACGCGCTCCTACTACTGGCTCGGCTTCACGCCGCAGCGCGACCGCAACGACAAGCGCCACGACATTCAAGTCGAAGTGACGCGGCCGGGCCTCACGGTCCGCTCGCGCGACAACTACTTCGACCTCTCCCGCAAGTCCGAGGTCACGATGATCGTGGAGAGCGCGCTGCTCTTCGGCAACCCGCCGGGCTCGGCCTCCATGCCCATGGAGCTGGGCAAGCCGGTGGCGAGCGGCCGCCGGGAGATCGAGGTCCCGGTGACCCTCGCCATCCCGCTGAGCTCGATGACCCTGGTGCCGTACGAGGGCAAGTACGTGGCGGAGCTGGAGCTGCGCGTCTCGGCCCTGGATGCGAAGGGGAACCGCGCCGACGTGCCGGTGATCCCGATCCGCCTGACCACCGACAAGGAGCCCCCCAAGGATAGTAATGGGCAACAGGCGGGACACGTACGCTACGAGACCCGTCTCAAGCTGCGCAAGATCGGCCAGCACCTGATCCTGGCCATTTTCGACCCTGTGAGCGGCAAGATCACTACGGCCGAGGCCGACGTGGTCCCGCCGCGGTGAGGCGTAGTATCCTGCCATGATGAAGATCATGAGAGCTCTCGCGGCCTGCCTGCTGCTCCTGTCGGCAGGCTCCGCCGTTCTGGCACAGAAACCCGCTCAGCCCGAGACGGTGGACCAGGATCTCGGCGAGATCGTCAACGTCAACGTGGTCAACGTCGACGTCTACGTCACCGACAAGAGCGGCAAGCGCATCCAGGGCCTGACGAAGGATGACTTCGACATCTTCGAGAACGGCAAGAAGGTGGCGATCACCAACTTCTACGCGGTCGAGGGTGGCAAGGCCAAGATGATCGGCGACGAGCCCGTTCCGGCCGCTTCGGCACCGGCGAAGCCCGGGCTGCCGGTTCAAGCGCCGAGGCTGCCGGAGGACCAGCGCCTCCGGCTGGTCGTCTACATCGACAACTTCAACCTGCACCCCTTCAACCGCAACCGGGTCATGCGCGAGCTGCGCGCCTTCCTCGGCCAGAAGCTGAACCGCGACGACCAGGTGATGCTGGTGACCTACGACCGCGAGCTGCACGTGCGGCGGACCTTTACCAGCGATCCGGGGCTGATCAACGACGCGCTCGTCGAGCTGGAGAAGATCTCGGCCCAGGCCGTCCACGCCGACTCGGAGCGCCGCGACGCGCTGCGCAACATCGAGGACGCGCAGAACCCCGCCGAGGCCCTGAGCTACGCCCGGACCTACGCGCAGTCGACCTTCAACGACCTCTCCTTCAGCATCGACGGGCTCAAGAAGCTGGTCAGCTCGCTGGCGGGCATGCCCGGCCGCAAGGCTGTCCTCTACGTGAGCGACGGCCTGCAGATGATCGCCGGCCAGGACGTGTACTACGCGGTGCAGAGCAAGTTCGGGGAGCAGTCGACCGGCCTGACCGAGTCGATGCAGTTCGACACCTCGCGCCGCTTCACCGAGCTGACGGCCACGGCCAATGCCAACCGCGTCACCTTCTACACGATCGACGCCGCCGGCCTGCGGGTCTACTCCTCGATCTCGGCAGAGAACCAGACGGCGGGGCAGGGGGTCTACGTCGACTCGATCCAGATCTCCAACCTGCAGGCCCCCCTGCAGATGCTCGCGGAAAAGACCGGCGGCGTGGCGATCATCAATGCCAACCAGGTGACGCCGCACCTCGAGAAGCTGGCCCAGGACTTCGGCACCTACTACTCGCTCGGGTACTCGCCGCCCCACTACGGGGACGGCCGGTACTACAAGATCGAGGTCAAGGTGAAGCAGAAGGGCTACCAGGTGCGCCATCGCGAGGGCTATCGCGACAAGAGCCCTGACTCCCGGATGACCGACGGTACCCTGGCAGCCCTCAACTTCCCGTTCGAGGACAACCCTTTCGGCGTCGAGCTGGAGTTCGGCCAGGGCACGCAGAAGGATGGCGGCCACTTCCTGGTGCCGGTGCTGGTCAAAATCCCGCTCGGCAAGCTGGTGCTCGTGCCCCGCGAGCAGACGCACGAGGCGCGGGTGCGGCTCTACATCGCGGCCATGGACGATAAGGGCGGGGTCTCCGACGTCCAGCAGGTGCAGCTCCCGATCAGCATCCCGGCCGCCGAACTGCAAGGCGCGATGGGCAAGCACTATGCATATTCGGTCAACCTGCTCATGCGGCGGGGCGACCAGAAGATCGCCGTGGGGGTTCGGGACGACGTGGCGGGCGAGTCCTCCTTCGTCGCCAGGACGCTCCGGGTCGGAACACAGGTGAGCAGCTCAGGACAATGAGGGACGCGAGAGGAGGCGGGATGCAGGGCTGGATCGATCTGTTCCGATCGTTGGGCGAGTCGCTGATCGAGGTGGTGCGGGCGGAGACCTCCGCCCTTCAGGCGGACCTGAAGACCTCGGGCCGCCACATGGGGATAGCCCTGGGGCTCCTCGGCACTGCCGTGCTGCTGCTCTTCTGGGTGCTGGGCCTCTTGATCTTCTTCGTGGTCACGTTGCTCTCGATCTGGCTTCAGCTCTGGGCCGCGGCGCTGATCGTGCTCCTGGTGTTCGCCGGGGTCATGGCCGTTCTGATCACGCTCGGCCTACGCCGTCTCAAGCTGGTGGAAAACCCCGTGGACAGTGTGAAGCGTCACGTCGACGACCATCTCGACTGGTGGCAGAACGGGTTGTTGGCCCAGGGCAAGGCGATGGACATCCCGGGGGCTGTGACGGTCGACATGGAACGGGAGGAGCTCTCATGAGCAGCGATCTGGAGAAGGCACGGCGCCAGGCCGAAGTGCGGATCGGAGAGGCGCAGCTCCGCGTTGAGGAGGCGCGGCGCGACGCCGAGCGCGCCCTGACCCAGGTGCGCACCGCGGTGGAGACCGAGGTCGGCATCCTGCCGAAAAAGAAGCACGTCCTCTTCCTCCTGGCCGGCGGCGCCGCCGGGCTCGCGCTGGCGCTGCGCCGCCGCAAATCCAAGCGGCGTAAGTTGAAGAGATAGTTGCAGAGGTAGTGGAGATATGAGAGGAGCCCTGCTCCCCTCCGGGAGCCGGCTCCTCTCGCGGCACGGTCAATCTAGCCCTGGGCGGGGCGCTTGAATACCATGGCAATGTTGTCCGTCGCGCCGGTCTTGAAGTTCACCGACGTGATGGAAACCAGTTCCCACCCATCTTCTCCCAACTGATTCAGTTGCGTGACGGAATTGGGGTCGAGGCGGTAGTTCTCGCTCCGGATGTTGATGATCTTGTACTCCCACTTGCTCATCTCCACTCGCTCCTTCCAAAGATCAATCGGACACCGCGCTCTCCAACGCAGACATTGTAGCCCGAGCCGGAAAGACTGTCATCGTTTCGTCACAACCACGTGATCCTTACGGAAGCGCCTCGCTCGACCCTCCACCTCCGGGCCAGATCGTCCGCCCTGAGCGAGAGCTCGACCGTGCCGAGAGAGCCGGGGATCATGGCTGTTTCCCCGTCCGGGATCTCCGCATAGTGCCCCGCGCGCAGGGTCACGAAACGGCCTGCGACCTCGGCTCGGCAGGGTCCCTCAGGGAGCCAGTCGGCCGGGATGTCGGTGATCAGGTTTCCATATCGATCCACGTGCACCACCTGGCCGGAGACCGAGCCGGGCTCGCGCCTCGGTATCTCCAGCGGAAGCAGCACCGGGTCGGAGATCTCCGGCCCGAGCTCCTCCGATCGTTCTCCCCGCAACAACCATGCCGCCACGGGCGCAAAGCGGTCGCGGCCATGGAAGGTTTGCCCCGGACCTGACAGAAAAACGTCTGTTTTCTCGACCGAGCGGATGGATCGCACCGCGCCGCGGAGGTGGAGGAGGGTGAGGAGGCCGTTGTCGGGCAGGACCAGCCAGCCGGCATCGGTCCGGGCGACCAGGATGCGGCGGCGGCTGCCCACCCCCGGATCCACAACGGCCAGATGGATCGTCCCCTCCGGGAACCAGGGGACCGAGGCGGAGAGCAGAAAGGCGCCCGTGGCGATGTCGCCCGGGGGGACCTCATGGGAGATGTCGACGATCTGGCTGCCGGGTGCGAGGCGGAGGACGGTGCCCTTTACCGCGGCCACGTAGTAGTCGGAGGTCCCAAAGTCGGTCAAAAGGGTGAGGAGAGCCATTCCGGATACAATCCCGCCTCGTGCTGCGCCGCCGCCTGCTTCTGTTCACCAAGCCGGCCCGGGAGGGCCGGGTCAAGACTCGCCTGATCGGGGATCTTACCGCCGCGGAGGCCGCGGCGCTCCATGCCGCGTTCCTCGACGACCTGATCGACCGGCTGCGGGAGGGCGACTTCGAGCTGCAACTGGCCTGGGCATTGGATGCGCACGACGAGATGCCCACCGGACCGGTACCCGGCGTCCGCCAGCAGGGGGACGACCTCGGCGAGCGGCTCTACCGGGCGCTCTCCGAAGGCGCCCGGGACGGTTCGGCGGTGATGGCTTTGGGCAGCGACCATCCCACCCTGCCGCTCGCGCTCATCCATGAGGCGTTCGAGAGGCTGGAGAAGGGGGCCGAGGTGGTGCTCGGGCCGGCCGAGGACGGCGGCTACTATCTGATCGCCTTGCGGTCGTACGCGGTCGATCTCGGCCTCTTCGACGACATCGCCTGGAGCACCGACCGGGTTCTGACCGAGACCCTGGAGCGCTGCCGCCAACGGGAGCTCGCCGTGGAGCTGCTCTCCCCGGCTTCGGACGTGGATACCCCCGAAGACCTGCGCCGGCTCGCTACGCGCCTGGCTTCGGACACTTCGGACGACCTGGGATGCCCACGCACGCGGGAACTGCTTCTCGCCTGGCAACGACTACCCGTGGAGGGGACGACATGAGGATCCTGAGCGCTGAGGCCATGCGCGAGGTCGACCGCAGCGCCATCGAGGAGCTGGGAATCCCCAGCATGGTCCTCATGGAGAACGCCGCCATCGGCGTGGTGGACGCGATCGGCGAGATCTATGAAGACGCCGAGTCCGCCGCGATCTTCTGCGGGCCGGGCAACAACGGCGGCGACGGCCTGGCCATCGCGCGCCACCTGGCCGTGCGCGGCTACGAGGTCCAGGTCTTCCTCGTGGCGGGCCGGCGCGGCATGCGCGGCGACGCCGAGGTCCAGCTCGGGATCTGCCGCCGTCAGGGCCTCGCCATCCAGGAGGTCGCGGACGAGGATGGCGTAGTCGAAGCCTTGGAAGAGGCCCGCGAGGCCGATCTGATCGTGGATGCCCTCTTCGGCACCGGGCTGTCCAAGCCGCTCGAAGGGTTGCTCGCCGACCTCGTCCAGGGGCTGAACGACCTGCCCGTGCCGCGGGTCTCGGTCGACCTCCCCAGCGGATTGAACGGCAGCCAGTCCGAGCCGCTCGGCCCGCACATCGAAGCCGACCTTACCGTCACCTTCGCCGCGCCCAAGATCGCCCATGTCTTTCCCCCGGCCTCCGAATCGGTCGGGGAGCTTGTCGTCACCGATCTCGGGATCCCCCCGGAACTGGTGGAAGAGGCGGAGGAGGAGGGCGGGGCTCTCCACCTGCTGGTTGGAGAGGAGCTGGCCGGCCTTCTCCCCGAGCGGGCGCCGGGCACGCACAAGGGGACCTACGGGCACGTCCTGCTCGTGGCCGGCTCGCCCGGGAAGGCGGGCGCCGCCATCCTCGCCGCTCGCGCCGCGGTCCGTTCGGGTGCCGGGCTGGTCACCGCGGCCGTGCCGGAATCGATCCTCGACGTGGTGGACCTGGGCTCGATCGAGTCCATGACCCTCGCTCTCCGCTCCCTGGACCACGTCCTGGATGCAGTGGAGGGCAAATCGGTCCTCGCCATGGGGCCGGGGCTGGGCCAGGAAGAAGAGACCGCCGGGGCCATCCGCCGGATTGCCTTGGAGGTCTCGCTGCCTCTGGTTTTGGACGCCGACGGGATCAACGCCTTCGCCGGCCGCGCGGCCGAGTTGGCCGGCCGCAGCGCGGAGACCGTGCTCACCCCCCATCCCGGGGAGTTGGGACGGTTGCTGGGCCTTTCGACCGCCGAGGTGCAGGGCGACCGCCTCGCCGCGGCGCGCCGGGCGGCCGTAGAAGCGGAGGCGGTCGTGGTCCTCAAGGGTCATCGGACCCTGGTGGCCACGCCAGGGGGCGAGGTGCACGTGAACACCACGGGCAACCCGGGCATGGCGAGCGGTGGAACCGGTGACGTCCTGACCGGCCTGATCTCCGGGTTGTTGGCTCAGGGGCTCGGCGCGCTGGACGCCGCGCGCCTGGGGGTTTATCTTCACGGTCTCGCCGGTGACCTCGCCGCCGCCCGGACCGGCGAAGCCGCGCTGGTCGCGGGCGACCTGCTGACGTACCTGCCGGCGGCGTTCCTGGAGCTCGAGGAGGGCGGGCAGGAGTAGATGGCCTGCTGGATCACCCGGAGCGAGGAGGAGACCCGCGACCTTGGCGCCGCCCTGGCGGCGGAGCTGGCGCCGGACGGCGTGCTCCTCCTCTCGGGCGATCTGGGGAGCGGCAAGACCGTGCTGGCCCAGGGGATCGCACGCGGGCTTGGAATCGGGCCGCGGGAGGTCCAGTCGCCGACGTTCACCCTGATCCGTGAGCACCAAGGGTCCGGCGGGCGGCTCGTCCACGTGGACCTCTACCGCCTCGATTCCTCGGAGGTGCCCGCCCTCGGGCTCGAAGAGCTGCTGGCGGGGCGGGGCGTCAAGGTGGTGGAATGGGCGGAACGGCTGCCGTTCGAAATCCCCGGGTCGCGATGGCTCCGGCTGCGGCGGCTAGACGAAGGCAAGCGAGAAATTACTGAAGAAAACTTACAGGAGGGGGTATGACCATAAAGAAGGTGGGTGTGCTCGGCTGCGGCCTCATGGGCTCTGGCATCGCCGAGGTATGCGCGCGCTCCGGCTACGAAACCGTGGTGCGCGAGGTGAGCCAGGAGCTGGTGGACAAGGGGCTGGGCCGGATCCAGGGCTCCCTGGGCAAGGCGGTGGAGAAGGGCAAGCTCGATGCCGCCACCCGCGACGAGGCGGTGGGCCGCCTGCGCGGCGCAGTTGATTTGAGCGACCTGGCTGACTGCGACCTCGTGGTCGAGGCCATCGTCGAGAACCTGGACGAGAAGCGGAAGACCTTCACCCACCTCGATGAAGTGGTCAAGGAGGGCGCCATCTTCGCCAGCAACACATCGTCGCTGACGATCACCCAGATGTCCATGTTCACCCGCCGGCCCGACCGCTTCGTCGGGCTCCATTTCTTCAACCCGGTGCCGGTGATGAAGCTGGTCGAAGTCGTGCGCACCCTGATCACCTCGGAAGAGACTTCCAGCGAGGCTTTCGAGTTCGTCCGCTCGCTCGGCAAGGAGCCCATCGGCTGCCGTGACAACTCGGGCTTCGTCGTCAACCGGCTGCTGGTCCCCTATCTCCTGGACGCCATCCGCGCCCTGGAGGAGGGGGTGGGAAGCGCCGAGGACATCGACAAGGGCATGCAGCTCGGCTGCGGCTACCCCATGGGGCCGTTCACCCTGCTCGACTTCGTGGGGCTGGACACGACCTACTACATTGCGAACATCATGTTCGATGAGTACCGGGAGAAGCGCTTCGCCCCGCCGCCGCTCCTCAAGCAGATGGTGTCGGCCGGCCGGCTGGGCAGGAAGAGCGGCCGGGGTTTCTACGAATACGGCAAGAAGTAGGTGCGCAGTTTGCACGGATAAAGGTCTGGTAGACTCGGTACTCCCGAGGCCGCCGCTTGCGGCGGCCTCCTTATTTACAAACGTGTCCCCTGAAGAATCTCAAACATGACGCAAGTGACTCTCGCCGAAGAGGGACTGGATACTGTCTTCGGCACCCATGACGAGAACCTGAGGCGCGTCGAGCGCACCTTCGATGTGACGGTGACCGCCCGCGGCAACGAGCTGCACATCCAGGGCGAGCCCGAGCGCGTCGAAGCGGCCGAGCGCCTCTTCTCTGGCCTCAACGCGGTGACCGAGAAGGGCTACCGCTTCAAGCCCGGCGAGGTGCAGACCGCCATCCGCGTGGCCGCCGAGGCCCCCGAGACCTCGCTGGTCGACTTCTTCCTCCCCGACGGCATGCTGGCCGTCGTGCGGCGGATGGTGACTCCGCGCACCTTCCGGCAGCAGCTCTACATGCAGGCGATGATCGATTACGACATCGTCATCTCCATCGGCCCGGCGGGCACGGGCAAGACCTACCTGGCCGTGGCCATGGCGGCCGCCTACCTGCTGGAGAAGCGGGTGCGGCGCATCATCCTGGCCCGGCCCGCGGTCGAGGCCGGCGAGAAGCTCGGCTTCCTTCCCGGCGACCTGGCGGAGAAGGTCAACCCCTACCTGCGGCCGCTCCATGACGCCCTGCACGACATCATCGGCTATGAGAAGGTCGGACGCATGCTGGAGCGGGGCATCATCGAGGTGGCTCCGATCGCCTTCATGCGCGGCCGCACCCTGAACGACAGCTTCATCATCCTGGACGAGGCGCAGAACACCACCACCGAGCAGATGAAGATGTTCCTCACCCGGATCGGCTTCAACTCCAAGGCGGTGATCAACGGCGATATCACCCAGGTCGACCTGCCCCAGGGCCGGATGTCGGGCCTGCGCGAGGCGCAGGAGGTGCTCAACGGCGTCCAGGGGATCAAGTTCTTCTTCTTCGACCAGCGGGACGTGGTCCGCCACGCCCTCGTCCAGAAGATCGTGACCGCGTACGACTCGTTCGACAAGCTGAAAGCCGACCGCGAGCGGGAGAAGACAGCCGTGCCGGCGCACCCGGTGGAGGCGTCTTCCCCGTCGTAGGCCGGCGCAGGCTGAAAACAAATGTCGAGCCCCGCTCCGAAGCCCCGCCCGTCCCGGATCGACCTCCTGCAGACGGGCACCTTCCGCCTGCGGCGGCGCCTCCAGGACCAGCGGCCCTGGCAGCGGGCTCTGGAGACGCCCTCCCTCTGGGTGACGCTCTTCCTGATCATCGGCACCTGGACCCTGATGCCAGGCGCCTTCCTGTTCTCGCCGCGGGCGACCCCGGGCGCCATCGCCGCCCGGGATTACGTCGCCTCCCGCGACCTCCTGGTCTGGGATGAAGAAGCCACCCGCACCAAGCAGCAGCAGGCCCGTGAAGCCGTTCTGCCGGTCTACGACCTGGATCTGGGAGCCCTCGACGACCTCGACGGCCGCATCGAGCAGATCTTCGTCCGCGGCCGGCGGCTCCTCGCCCGCAGCGCGCAAACCGGAGAGGGGAGCGCCGAATCTCCGGCTCCCGCCCCTTCCTTGGCGGCCCAGGACCTCCTCAGGGAAATCCGCCCCGAGCAGCTCCGGCTCTCGGACGGTCAGGCCGAGCTGCTCGTGCGCAAGAGGTTCTCGGCGCAGTTGGAGGAGCGCCTGCGTTCCCTGGCCACCCGCGCCCTGCGCCGCGGAGTGGTGAGCAACAAGGCCCTGCTCCTGGAAAACCGGATGCGCGGCATCGTCCTGCGCAGGCTCGAGTCAGGCGCGCAGGGCACCGAGGAGGTCCACTTCGACCTCTTCGACCACCTGAGCTACCCCGGCGAGGCGCGGGAGTTCCTCGACTCCGAGATTGGGGACTGGAGCGGCTACACGAGCCGCGAGCGCAGCCTCCTGGCCGACCTGCTGTTCGACAACCTGGCCATCAACCTGCTTCCCAACCGCAGCGAGACGCTCGACCGGAGCGAGGCCGCCGCGGCTGGCGCCGGGAGGGTCTTCAACCAGATCCGCAAGGGCCAGGTGATCGTGCGCAAGGGGGACGTGGTCGACGCCGGCGACGCCCGGGTCATCGCCCAGATGCGCGGCGAGCGCCAGCTCCGCATGCAGGTGCCGCCGCTCGCCGGGACGTTCTTCCTGCTGGCGCTCGCCACCGCCGTGGTCTGGCTGGCGCTGTCGCGGGAGAAGGTCGCGGACCATTCGCCCCGGCGGGTCTTCGGCGAGAGCCTGCTCCTCCTCCTGGGCTCGCTCCTGGGGGCGAAGTTCTGCTTCCTGGTGGCTGGTGCGCTCTCGGGCGCGTTCGATGCCGAGCCGCTCAACTCGGCACGGAGCTACGCCTACGCGGTCCCCTTCGCCTCGCTGGCGCTCCTCGCGGCTCTTCTTCTCGGGCGCCACGCGGCGCTGGTGCTCTCCATCCTGGTCTCGATCCTGGCGAGCCGCCTGGCGGTGGACGGCGACGGGCAGTGGGTCATCTTCTACGGCTTCGCCGGCTCCCTTGCCGCCATCTACGCGCTCGACCGGTTCCAGTTCCGGCAGAGGCTCGTCATGGTGCGCGTGGGGCTGGTGGTGGGGGTGATCAACGTCCTCATGGTGCTGATCCTGACTGCGCTCGGGTCCGCGGAGCGCGGCTGGATGCACATCGGTTTTGATTTGCTTTGCGCCTTCGTGGGCGGCCTGCTGGTGACGGCGGTCGCGAGCTTCGCGGTGCCGATCCTGGAATCGCTGCTCGCCATCACCACGGACATCAAGCTGGTCGAGCTGGCCAATACCAACCTGCCGCTGCTGCGCCGGCTGGCGTTCGAGGCGCCCGGCACCTTCCAGCACTCGCTGATGGTGGCGAACCTGGCCAAGGAAGGCTGCGAGGCGATCGGGGCCGATCCCGTGCTCGCCTACTCCGCGGGGCTCTATCACGACGTGGGCAAGGTCCTGCGGCCCGAGTACTTCGTGGAGAACCAGCGCGGCGGGCAGAACCGGCACGACAAGCTGCTGCCCTCCATGAGCGCGCTGATCCTGCTCAACCACGTCAAGGACGGCCTCGAGCTGGCCCGCGAGCACGGCCTGCCGCAGGTGATCCAGGATGCCATCTCGCAGCACCACGGCACCCGGCTGATCAAGTACTTCTATCACCGCGCCATGGAACAGAAAGATCCGGAAGCCCTGGAGGTGACCGAAGACAAGTACCGCTATCCCGGCCCCAAGCCGCAGAACAAGGTCATGGGGGTCCTCATGCTCGCGGATGCCGTGGAAGCCGCCAGCCGCACCCTGGCCGAGCCGGCCCCGGCCAAGATCCGCGGGCTGATCCAGACCATCCTCGAGGACATCCTCAAGGACGGGCAGCTCGAGCATACCGACCTTACGCTCTCGGACCTGCGCACCGTCTCCGACACCTTCCTGCGGGTCCTCGCCAACATCTTCCACCAGAGGATCGACTACCCGGGCTTCGACTTCAACGCCGGATCGAGGCGCGCCGACAAGCGTGCCCCGGCCGGAGATACCGTTGGAGAGGCGGGAGCCGCCGCCCGGGCCTCGTGACTGGATGGTAGAGATCGTCCTGCAGAACCCCAACCGCTACCCCGAGGCCGGAGCGCGCCGTCTCCGTCCCTGGCTGGAGCGGTTGACCTCCTCCCTGGTGGAGGGCCCGGCGAGCCTCGGGGTGCGCTTCGCGAGCGACCGCGAGGTGCACCGGATGAACCGGGACTACCGGGGAAAGGACAAGCCCACGGACGTGCTCTCCTTCCCAGGGGGGGCCGAACCTGACGGCAACCGTCATCTGGGCGATGTCCTGATCTCCGTTCCCACCGCCCGCCGGCAGGCGGAAGAACGCGGCCATCCGGCCGAGCGGGAGCTCAAGGTGCTCCTGCTGCACGGCCTTCTGCACTGCCTGGGCTACGATCACGAGGCCGACCAGGGAGAGATGGAGCGCCTCGAGCGCCGTCTGCGGCGGACCTGGATCGGCGAACACCATGCCTGAGACCATCGAAAACACGCTTCCCCTCGCGCTCTTCGCCTGGAGCTTCGCCTTGCTGCTGCCCACCGCCGCGGTCGCCTCGGTGCTCTCGGCGCTCCTGGAGCGCAGCGGTCCGATCCGTCTCCGCCACTGGGCCGAAGAGGCGGGAGGCCGCCTGCGCCGGCTCTACGACTCGCCACACCGTTTCGTGCTCTTCCGCTTCATCCTCTCCCTGACGACCCGGCTGGCCCCGATCGGCCTCTACGTGGCCCTGGCGGAGATGCTGGCCCGCTTCGGGAGGGCGCGCCCGGCGGCCTGGTCGCTCGCGGTGGTCCTCGTGATCGTCGCAGCCATCGAGATGGCCAACCGGGCGCTGGTGGGGCACGACCCCGAGCGCGCCCTGCGGGCGCTCACCCGCGTCTACCGCGCCGTCCTTCTGCTCCTCTCGCCGGTGCTCACGCTCCTGACGCCGCTGGTCCCCAACGTCTCGCTGGAGCGCGACCGCCGCGAGGACGGAACGGAGGAGGAGTCGGCCACGGACGAAGAGATCGAGGCCTTCATCGACGTGGGCACGCGCGAAGGCATCCTGGAGCCGGAGCAGGGGAAGATGCTCTGGAGCATCGTCGACTTCCGTGACACGCTGGTGCGGAGCGTCATGACGCCGCGCATTGACATGATCTGCGCGTCGGTGGACTCGTCGATGGACGTCCTCGCCGAGCGCTTCATCGAGTCAGGCCACTCGCGCATTCCGCTCTACCGGGATTCGATCGACAACATCGTGGGCATCCTGCACATCCGGGACGTGCTGCGCGCCTCGCGCCTGGCTGATCCCACGCCGGCGCAGGAGTTGATCAAGCCGCCGCTCTTCATCCCCGAGACCAAGCCGCTCGGCGAGCTGCTCAAGGAGCTTCAGGCACGCTTCCAGCAGGTTGCGATCGTGGTGGACGAGTACGGCGGCACGGCCGGCCTCGTGACGGTCGAAGACCTGATCGAAGAGATCGTGGGCGAGATCATGGACGAGCACGAGGCACTCGTCGCCGAGCTGGAGCCGCTCGAAGGCGGCGGCTACCGCCTGGACGGCCGCGCCCACATCGACCTGCTGGATGAGCTGTTCGAGGTCGACATCGAAGACCCGGAGTACGAGACGGTGGCGGGCCTGATCTTCAGCGCCCTCGGCCACGTGCCGCAGGTGGGGGAGAGCGTGGACGATTTCGGGCTGCGCTTCACGGTCGAAGCCGTGGCGGACCGCCGCATCCAGACCGTGCGGGTCGAGAGGATCCCCGCACCCCAGGCAGCAGGAGAGGAGACGAGCATCTGATGGCCAAATCGGGCACAGTGGCTTTCGTGGGCCGCCCCAACGCGGGCAAGTCGACTCTGATGAACCTCCTTCTGGGCGAGAAGGTGGCGATCGTATCGAACAAGCCGCAGACCACGCGCCATCGGCTGGTGGGCATCCTGTCGGACGAGCGCGGCCAGATGGTCTTCCATGACACCCCCGGCGTCCACAAGCCGCTCCACCGCCTGAACCGCCAGATGGTGAGGCACGCCCTGGACGCCATGAGCGACGCGGACGTCCTCTGCCTCCTTGTGGACGTCTCCGAGCGCACCGGCTCGGGCGACGCCTACATGCTCGACCTGGTGGGGAAGGCGGAGGGCAGCAAGCGCGTCCTGATCCTCAACAAGGTGGACCGGGTGAAGAAGACGGACCTTCTTCCACGGATGGCGCACTACTCCGAAACCCGCCTCTTCGAAGAGATCGTCCCGGTCAGCGCCAAGACCGGCGACAACTGCGACCGTCTGCTCGACGTCCTCTGGAACCTGTTGCCCGAGGGGGAGCCGATCTACGATCCCGAGCTGCTGACGATCCATCCGGAGCGTTTCCTGGTGGGGGAGCGCATCCGGGAAAAGGTCCTGGAGCTGACGAGCGAAGAGCTGCCCTTCTCGACCGCCGTGGTCATCGAGCGCTGGGAGGACGACGAGGAGAAGAACATCATCCGGATCTACGCCACGATCCTGGTGGAGCGTGAAGGCCAGAAGAAGATCGTGGTGGGCCGTCAGGGCGACATGATCAAGAACATCGGCACCGCGGCCCGCATCGACCTCGAAGAGTTCCTCGAGCGCCACGTCTACCTGGAGCTCTTCGTGCGCGTCGAGCCCGGCTGGCGGGAAGACCGGTCGGTCCTGGCCACGCTGGACCGCGACGTCGATGTAGACACGGACTAGCCTCGCCCACTCCTCACGGCAACCTTCGCGGCATCCGCTTGATGTTGCTGAGGTGCCCGACGTCGATCGCGAGCTTGCCGTCGTCCCTCGTGGGTTTGAAGACGCTTTCAAAAGTCGCCCCCCAGACTACGTCCTCGGCCACGTAGGAGGAGCGGGTGTGGACGGTCTGGGAGAAGGTCTCGTCGTAGGCGGTCAGGAGGACCAGGAACTCCGCCAGCGATTCCTCGAGGTCCTCCGGCCCCAGGCCGTAGAGCGGGCTCGTCTCGTCGATCGGATGGACCACCGTCCAGGACAGCGGGAAGAAGAGGACCCCGTTCCGCTCCAGATTGAGGGAGATGAACTCCCGGCTCCCGCCTTCCGGCTTGAAGCGCGAAAACAGCACCTTCGCCTGCAAGTCGATCAGCTCGTTGCTGCGCGCGTTGGCGAGCCGGAACTCGAACGCCGTGATCCCCCGGTATGGCGCTATGACCGCCACGTCGCTGAACAGGATCTTCGCCGTCGGCCGCGAGAAGCGGGCGAAGAGGAGCCCGGTCGCCAGCGCGAAGCCGAGCAGTCCGATCAGCGACTCCATCGTCACCAGCACATGCGCCGCCATGCTGTGCGGGCTCATCGCGCCATATCCGATGGTCGCGAAGGTCTGCACACTGAAGAAGAAGGCCTCCAGGAAGCGGGCTCCCGGCGAGGTGGCGGTCATGCCGGACAGCGCTCCCGGGCCGCAGGCCATGTAAAGCGCCCCAAAGACCGCGTTGGTCACCAGGTGGAACAAGACCACCAACACCAGGAACCGCGGCCATGTCGTGGTCAGAAGGTCGTGGTAGAGGCTGAGGGAAGTGAGCGGGTTCAGCCCCTCGCGCACCACGTTGAAGCTGCCATCGCGGTTGAGCAGCCGCTCGCGGCTCTGCTGGATGACGACGGTGCCAAAACCGAGGTCCCGGTTCGGGTCTTCTGGAAGCCGATGCGGTTCAGGGGTGGACACATAACGATGCTAGCATCCTCCCAACATGGAAGCCCTGACCGGGTCCAATACCCCCTCCACATCCCGCTCCGACGAGCTGCTGGCCGAAGCTCTGCGCCGGCTGGTCCGGCGGGGCAAGCGCGCGGACATCACGCGCCTCCTCTCGAAAGTGCGGCCCGGCGACATGCCGGTCCTCCTCGGCAGCCTGACTCCCGCCGAGCGCCTGCACGTCTTCCAGATCGTCACCGAGGAGTACCCGGACACCGCCGGCGACGTCCTCTCCGACCTCGAGGCCCCCCAGCGCCTGGAGCTGCTCGAAAAGCTCCCGCCCGAAGTCATCGCCGAGATCCTCGACTCCGCCGCGGTCGACGATGCGGTCTACGTCATCGACTCCCTGCCGGAAGACAAGAAAGAGCAGGTGCTCCAGCTCGTCGATCCCCAGCAGATGTCCGAGATGCGCCCCCACCTCACCTACGAGGACGACACGGCGGGGCGCATCATGGACCCCGAATTCTTCGCGCTCCCCGAAGCGAGCCAGGTGCGCCAGGCCATCGCCGCCATCCAGGAAAAGCGCGACGTCGAGATGATCTATTACCTGTACATCGTCGACAGCGACAAGCGCCTGCTGGGAGTGACCTCGCTGCGCCAGCTCCTGCTCTCCCGGCCCGACCAGCGGCTCGGCGAGATCATGCAGCGCGACATCATCCGCGTGGACGCGGGCACCGACCAGGAGGAGGTGGCCGCGGTCGCCGCCCGCCACGACCTCCTCGCCGTGCCCGTGGTGGACGGCGAAAATCGCCTGGTCGGCATCGTCACGCTGGACGACATCATCGACGTCGTCAAAGAGGAAGCCAACGAAGACATCCTCCGCATCGCCGGCACCTCCGAAGACGAGCTGCTCTATCAGGAACGCTCCTTCCGGGTGGCCGGAATCCGTCTCCCCTGGCTGCTGGTGAACCTGGTGGGCGGCGTGATCACCGGGCTCCTCCTGCAACACTTTCAAGTCACTTTTCACGAGGCGCTGTTCCTCCTCGCCTTCGTGCCCGTGGTCATGGGCATGGGAGGCAACAGCGGCACGCAGACCTCCACGATCACGGTGCGCGGCCTCGCCACCGGCCGCATCGAGCTCGACGGCGGCCGCATCCGCCACTACCTCTGGCAGCAGATGAAGGTCGGAGCCCTGCTCGGGATCGCAACCGGCGTCGTGGCCGGGACGGTGGCTCTCGCGCTCCAGCACAATCCGGCCTACTCGCTGGTGGTGGGCGGGGCCATGTTCTTCGCAATCCTGGTGGCGTCGCTCAACGGCGTCATGATCCCGTTGCTCTTCGAGCGCATGGGAGTCGATCCCGCCGTGGCCGCCGGCCCGCTGGTCACCACGAGCAACGACATCACCGGCATCCTGATCTACTTCGGATTGGCCTCGCTGCTGATCCAATTCCTGGTGAAATGACGTGGGCCTGACGAGCGCCGAGGCGATCATTCTCGACGTCCTGGACCTCCACGACAAAGACCGGATCGTCACCTTTCTTACCCGGGAGCGCGGCAAGAAGAAGGGCGTCGCCCAGGGAGCGCGCTCCAAGCACAGCCGCTTTGGCGGCCAGCTCCAGCCGCTCGCCAAGGTCCAGATCACCTGGTTCGAAAAAGAGGGTAGGGAGCTGGGCCGGATCTCCACGGTCGAGCTGGTGCGGCCGGCCAACAAGCTGATGGAGGACCTGGAAGGCATCCTCCTCGGCAGCTACCTCGCCGACCATCTCCTGGAGCTCGCCCAGGAAGACGACGACGCGGACCACTTCTACCGCCTCCTGGACTCGACCCTGGAAGCCCTCATCGCCGGAGCGGACAGGGACCTCGCCGCGCGCTACTTCGAATTCTGGATGCTGCGCCTGGCCGGAGTCTTCCCCTCCCCCAAGTCCTGCCCCAACTGCGGCCGGCCGTTCGTCTCGGACGATGGAGAAGTGGGAGCTGTGCTCCCGCCCAACGGCGAGACGCTCCTCTGCCTCGACTGCGGAAGCCGGAGCGGTTACATCGCCCGCCCCGAGACGCTCGAATTCCTGAGGCGCATCGGCCGCGATCCGCTCCCGGTCGTAGCAGAAAGCCCGCCGTCCGTGAGAGTGCTGCGACAGGTGGAAGAGATCTGCGCCCGCGTGCGCCGGCACTTCCTCCAGCACGAGCTGCGCAGCTACGAAGTGATCCAGCAGACGCGCGCGTCGCTCTAGGCTGTATAGAGTCGGAAAGGAGCGGTAATGACAAATCTCTGCAACGCAAGGCGTGCGGTTCGGCCGGTCCTCGTGGCCGTGCTGCTGGCTCTGGCTTCCTGCCGGAGCAGCGAGCCGCATCGGAAGGTGACCGTACCGCCGGACGCGCCTGCCGCGGCAGCCCCGCGCTCCGCCCTGGAGCTCCGGCTCGTCCTCGACGAGCCCGCCCCCGGCAGCTTCGAGCTGACGGATGAGGCCGGCGAGACGCTGATCCTCTCACCGGATGCCGTGGTGACTGTGGGCGACGTCGTAAAGACGGAGATCGTGGACTCCGCGACAATGGGCGCCTTCTCGGTTGCCGTGCACTTCAGCCAGGAAGCCGCCGAGCGAATGCGCAAGGTGAGCGGCGAGAATGTCGGGCGCCGCATGGCTTTCGTCCTCGATGGCAAGGTCTTCATTGCGCCGTACATTCGGTCCCCCCTCGCTTCGCCCGTGTTGATCGATTCCAACTTCTCCCGGGAGGACGCGGAGTGGGTCGCGGAGCACCTGGCGCCGTAGGCAGCAATGGCACCGCTGATCGTCCTGATCGTCGTCACCCTGCTCGCCCGGCTCGCCGGTCAGCTCGGCGTGCGGCCCCTGCGGAGCTCATGGTCACCTTCACCGGAGTCTGCGAGATCCTCGGTGCGATCGGTCTCCTGATCCCTCGCCGCCGGCTCACACTTCAGAACGGAGGCTTGGATTGACTCGCCACCAGCACAAGCCTAAACTGGAGGAGGTCGAGGAAAGCCGCGGTTCCGTTCGCCTTAATATTTGTTGGCAAAGGCCCTTACGCCGGGTCCACCCTTCGATAAGGCAAACCAACCATACCAAGACCTTCACCTTCTCTTTTCGTTGCGGGACGCGATTGTTCACATGAAGCCAACTCCGGCGACCCTTTCGCCCCACAAGCCAACTGTGCTGACAACGGTGTTGTCCTTGGGTGTGAGCGTGGCCTTCCTGGTCGGAGCACCCGTCACTCCCGCAGCACCGACCTGGCAGAATACAACGATCGAGAGTTTCTCAACACGGTTCACCTCTAGTGACTGGTCAACCGTGCGAGCGGCCAAGGACTCCTTGGAATCGCTCCAAGCTCAGGCCATCCCTGTGCTACTCGCCCTCCTGGGGCGGGATGAATATGTCAAGCTCCGGGACACTGCGGACCTCATCTACCCCGGCGCGACCGAGTTCTGGGGACATGGCGGTGTCGTGGACTATGACATTGACTGGCTCTCGGTTCGTGCCGGCTGGGCCCTTGAAGACCTAACCTTCCAGAACTTCGGGTTTCGCGAGGGTGCCATAAACCATGATGCCCTTCTCAAGAGTGCCATGGCTGGCAAGGTCGATGTACTCTTGTCGAGCGTCGTTGCCCTGGAGTCTGACGCAGATGTCAAACGAGAGCGGCGCTCGCGTGCCATATCCGCGGCTACTGCCTGGGGAACGCGATCATCCGATGCCTGGAATCGTCTCGCAGCGGTTGTCGATGCTCTCAGGAGCGACGACCCTGTGCGGCAAGTCACGGCCTTGAACTGGCTCCGTCACGGTACAACGCCGTGCCAAGGCCTTTCGAAGGAGACCTTCACGCAAACCATCCTTCCTGAGGTTCGACGTCTTGCAGGTAGCAACGACTCAGGCGTGACGGAGCAGGCGGACTATCTGGTCCGCGACTTCGAATCTAAGGAGTGGTACTGGTTGAGCCTCAAGGAGACGGAGAAGGGGCGGCGCTGAACCGACTGCACAAAGCCGCACAACAAGCTTCTCCCTTTCTCCTCGTCGCGGATAAGGTCTTCCAGCTCCGAAAGGACTTGAGTTGTAAGGGCTCGGCAAACCTGGTCGCCGGCTACGGCGATGCGGTCGCAGACAAACCCACGAATGGCAAAGCCGGTGGGAAGCAGCCGTTGGGAAATCTCGCCAGACGGTCTCCAGCCTTCAGCCTTTCCGCTGCCTCCCGGAAGGCCGCAAGGAAGAGGCCGTAGGCCGCCCTCAGCCCCTGGCGGGCCTCCTACGTTGAAAGGGGTCCTGGATACGTTGAAAGGGAAGGATCCCGTGTTGAACGGGCAGGCCGATACGTTGAAGAGTGAGCTGCCCTTTCAACACGGGCAGCCCGGTACGTTGAAGATCACGTTGCCCGTGTTGAAAAGTGGACAGGATACGTTGAAAAGACACTTGCCCATGTTGAACGGGCAGCGCACTTTTCAACGTATCCTGTCCAC
>DATLNC010000069.1:0-7999 GCA_035536935.1 Thermoanaerobaculia bacterium | reverse complement strand
CTGCTGCTTTCCCTGGGCGTGCTGGCCTTCTTCAACAACCTTTTCAGCCGGGCGTTGCAGGCTCAGACCGAGGCCGAGAGCTTCTTCCGGCTCGATCCGACGATGATCCTGGCCGCGGTCCTGCTGTCGCTCGTCGCCGGCGCCATCGCCGGTATCTATCCCGCCTGGCGGATCTGCTCGATCCCCCCGGCACGGCACCTTAAGAATCAGTAAGGAGAAAGCCATGCCATTCGGACCGATCTTCCGCGCCATGACGCGCAACCGGGCGCGTTTCTTCCTGATCGTGGTGGAGGTGGCCCTGACCCTGGCCATCGTCGCCAATTGCGTCAGCCTGATCCGTCAATCCAGGGCCGAGCTGTCCAAGGAGTCCGGCTTCGACGACGCCAACCTCCTATTTGTCCGCAGCCGGCCTTTTTCCGAGGCGTTCCGCGACGAGAAGTACCTGGATGCGGCGGTCGAAGCCGACGCCCGCGCCCTGCGCGCGATGCCCGGCGTGCGCTCGGCGTCCAACACGTACTTCCTCCCCTGGCAGGGGGGCGGCAGCTCGACCGAGGTGCGCCGGGGCGACACCCGCCACCGCACGCAGATCTACTCGGGCGACCTGAAGTTCTTCGACACTCTCGGCGTCAGCCTGCTCGAGGGGAGGAACTTCACGCAGGAGGAGTACGAGACCTTCAGCTCCGACGACCTGCCCCCTGGCACCGTCTCCCCGGTGATCATCAGCCAGAAGCTCGCGGAGCTCGTCTACCCCGAAGGGGGGGTGCTGGGGAAGGTCCTCGACGAATCCGACGGCAAGCCCGCCTACCGGGTGGTGGGCATCTTCGGACCCTTCTACAACCCCTACGGCTGGCCGATCGGCGACTACGCGGTGATCTATCCGAGCCGCACCGGCAGCTTCAACGGCACCTCCTTCCTGGTGCGCACCCAGCCGGGCCAGGCCGAGAGGCTGATCCCCGAGATCGAAAAAGGGCTGATCGCCGCCAACAACGGCCGCAATGTGGAGGTCCAGGCGATCTCCGACATCCGGCGGGGATACGATTCCCGCGACCGGGCCGTGGTGTTCGCGCTCAACGCGGTCATGCTGCTCCTGATCTTCGTGACGGCGCTGGGGATCGTGGGAATCACCTCGTTCTCGGTGGCCGAGCGGCAGCGGCAGATCGGCACCCGCAGGGCGCTGGGAGCGACCCGGGCGGACATCCTGCGCCATTTCCTCCTGGAGAACTGGATGATCACGACCATCGGCGCCGCCCTGGGACTGGTGCTCGCCTACGCCCTGAACTTCGGGCTGGTGAACCTGATCGAAGGGGCGAAGCTCGACGGCTGGATCCTCGCGGCCGGCGTGGCTCTCCTCTGGATGACCGGCCTGGCCGCGGCGCTGGGGCCGGCGCTGCGGGCCGCGCGGATCGCTCCGGCGATCGCGACCCGTAACGTGTAGCATTGAGCGATCGTGCCTACGATCCTCATCGTCGAAGATCAGCCCTCGGTCTCGACAGCGCTCCAGGTGCTGTTCGAGATCCGGGGCTTCGACTGCCTGACCGCCCGCAACCCGGCCCTGGCGCTCAAGGCAATCGAGTCCGACCCCTCCGAGATCGGGGTCGTCATCCAGGACATGAACTTCAGCCCGGAGGCGACTTCGGGGGAGGAGGGAGTCGCGCTCTTCCGCGAGATCAAGAAGCGCGATCCGGGCCTGCCCGTCCTCCTGATGACCGCCTGGACCTCCCTCGAAACGGCGGTGCAGCTCGTCAAGGAGGGGGCGAGCGACTACCTGGCCAAGCCCTGGGACGACGAGAAGCTCCTGGTCACCGTGCGCAATCTCCTGCGCATGCGGGAGCTGCAACTCGAGAACAACCGCCTCCGGGGGCGTGCCCGCCGCACCTGGGAGGAGCTGGCCGAGCATCACGACCTCTGCGGCGCGGTCTGGGCGAGCGAGAAGATGCACGGCGTGGCCATCCTGGCCCTCCAGGTGGCGCGGGCCGACGTGCCGGTCCTCATCACCGGCCCGAGCGGCGCGGGCAAGGAGAAGCTGGCGGAGATCGTCCAGGCCAACTCGCGGCGCAAGGACAAGCCGTTCGTCCGAGTCAATGCCGGGGCGATCCCGGATGAGCTGCTCGAAAGCGAGCTCTTCGGAGCCGAGGCCGGGGCCTACACCGGGGCGACCCGCCGCCGGGTCGGCCGCTTCGAGTCGGCGGACGCCGGAACGCTCTTCCTGGACGAGATCGGCAACCTCTCGCTCTCGGGGCAGCGCAAGCTCCTGCGGGTCCTCCAGAGCGGCCAGTTCGAGCGCCTGGGGAGCAGCGAGACCCGCCGGGTGGACGTGCGGCTCATCTGCGCGACCAACGCCGACCTGCGCCACGAGATCGCCGGGGGCCGCTTCCGCGAGGATCTGTTCTACCGTCTGAACGTCGTGGAATTGATGGTTCCGCCGCTCTCGGAGCGTCCCGAGGACGTGCTCCCCCTGGCCGAGAAGTTCCTCCGCGATCTGTCACCGTCCCCCACGGGAGCGCTCTGGCGGCTCGCCCCCGGAGCGCGGGAGCGGCTGCTCCGCTACGCCTGGCCGGGCAACGTCCGCGAGCTGGAGAACGCCCTGCGCCGGGCCGTTCTGGTCGCGTCCGGAGACACGATCCGGGATGACGACCTCGGCCTCGGCACCCATGGCTTCCCGGTGGCAGTGGCGGACCGTCCGGCTCCCGACGACCTCCTCCTGGACGAGTCCACCCTGGCCGAGCGGGTCAAGCTGGAGCGCGCCCTGGAAGAGGCCGGCGGCGTCGTAGCCAAGGCCGCCGAAGCCTTGGGCGTCAGCCGCCAGGCCCTCTACCGCAAGATGGAGAAGTATGGATTGGTGGTGGAGCGGCGGGTGAAGGGGTGAACCCCCTCCGCTTTGCCGCCCGGGTCCGCCTGGCCTTCCTCGCGGCTCTGGCGGCCGTGGCTGCCGCCGCGGCAGCCGCGGCCTACTGGACCTCCTCCCCCGAGATCATCCTCGCCGCCACCCTCGCGGCGGGCATCACCGTCGGCCTCTGGCTCCTCGGCCGCGTGCTGAACCCGGCGACCCGCACCCTCGACGCCCTGCGCGACGGCGTGCGCGGTTACAAGGACCACGACTTCAGCCTCAACCTGGCGGCAGACCGGCGCGACGAGATCGGCGAGCTGGTCGAGCTCTACAACGCGGTGGGGGACGTCCTGCGCCATGAACGGGGGAACCTTCTTCAGAAGGAGCTGCTCCTGGAGACGGTGCTGGAGGCGACGCCCATGGCGATCGTCCTGACCCAGCGGGAACGCATCTTCTTCGTGAACCGGGCAGCGCGGGACCTGTTCGTAACCGGCCGCCGCCTGGAAGGACAGCCTTTCGACCGTATCCTGGAAGACTGTCCACCGCAGATGCGCGAGGCCCTGGCGAGCGGCCGGGATGCGCTCTTTTCCGTAGAACAGGGCGGGGAGGACGAGGTCTACCACGTGGCGCGGCGTGTTTTCGAGCTGAACGGCCAGCGCCACGAGCTGACCATGCTCAAGCACCTGACGCCCGAGCTGCGCCGCCAGGAGGTGGACATCTGGAAGAAGGCGATCCGGACCATGAGCCACGAGATCAACAACTCGCTCGCTCCGATCGCCTCGCTCGCCCGCTCGGCGCGCCACATCCTGGAAAACCCCGAGCACCAGGAACGTCTCGGCGGCGTGCTCGACGTGATCGAAGAGCGCTCGTCCCACCTGCGCGACTTCCTGGAGAGCTACGCCCGCTTCGCCCGCCTGCCCGCGCCGGTCAAGCGCGAGGTGGAATGGAAACCTTTTCTCGACGAGCTGCGGGGCCTCTTCCCCTTCCGCCTGGAAGGCGAGCCACCTGTCAGGACGGGCTTCTTCGATCCCGGCCAGGTCCAGCAGGTCCTCATCAACCTTCTCAAGAATGCCCAGGAGTCGGGCAGCGCGCCCGAGGAGATCCGCATCCTCCTGGAGCCCACGGCGGACCGCGGCATTCGCCTCAAGGTGATGGACCGGGGCGCGGGCATGAGCGAAGAAGGGATGCGGAAGGCGCTCCTCCCGTTCTACACCTCGAAAGCGACCGGCTCCGGCCTGGGCCTCCCCCTCTGCCGCGAGATCGTGGAAGCCCACGGCGGCCATCTGCGCCTGGAGAGCCGCGAGGGGAGAGGGACCTCCGTGGTCTTCTGGCTGCCGGGGGAATAGATAGGCAGCGACGCAGAGCCCCGCCCGCCCGTATAACTCTTTCGAAAGAGCAAGGTAACGACCGGTGGAGAGACCGGTCCCCGCGTCGACGCAGAGCCCCTCTTTCTCGAGATGTGCGCCGAGGTCAACCCACGGCGTAAAAGAGAACACTTTTTGAGGAGCATCTGACATGAAAAGGAATCTGTGTCGCATCGGTGTCGCCGCCACGCTTGTCATGAGCCTCCTGCCCGCGGCCGTCCGGGCGGAGAACGCCACGTACCACTTCCGGGGCAACACGGCCTACGCCGGGTTCGAGACCACGGAAGGCTGTATCACCGCCTCGACCGAGGTCTTCGTCTACTCGTTCCCGCTCCACGAGCCCCCCGGTCCCGCGCCGGAGGCCAGCCCCACGCTCTTCGTGACGATGTGGCGTCACGACATCTGCAATCACGTCTTCCTCGGCTCGCTGTTCGGCGAGGCCTCGCTGCCGGCGGATGCCTTCTCGGTCTCCGGCGGTCTCCAGACCGGAAGCCTGAACGCCACGCTCCAAGTCCAGGACTTCAGCACCGGCAGCACGTTCCCGGTGACGGTCGACCTCACCTGGACCGGTGTGGGCGAAGTGAGCCGCGACAACAAGAACGAGCACTCGAGCTTCCCAGGGATGCGGATGATGCGGCATGAGAGGGGCACCAGCCGCGACGCGGTCGCGACCGGTTCCGTGCTCCTGGGGACGCAGAACCTGGCGTCGAGCCCCTCGATCTACGGCGGCGTGAGCTCCTCCCAGGTCGGCAGCGTCTTCATCCAGCGCTTCTGACCCTCCTCCCTGCTGGGGCGGCCCTTCCGCCCCAGCCCCTTCTCGGCTGTTAGAATCCTCCGCCGCGTCTTCCAAGGAATAAACCGGCCCCGGCGCCGCTTGAAATCGTAGACCTGAACGCGGAAGGAGAGTTCCCGTGTCCCTGAAAAGCTGGATTCTCAAGCTGTTCTCCCGTCCTGAGCCCCCGAAGGAGGTTGCGCTCGGCCGCAACGACCTCTGCTGGTGCGGAAGCGGGAGGAAGTACAAGAGGTGTCATCTGCCCAAGGACGAGGCCAAGCAGCGCGAGGCCAACTACGCCGCCCTGGTTGCCAGCCGCACCCGCCAAGCCAACGGCATCGTCCCCGGCGGCACGAACAAGAAGGCCGCCTCGGCACGCCCGCCCGAGAACGAGGCCGCCACCAACGCCAATCGCCGATAGGCATTCGCCGCTAGGGCGGTCTTGCTGCGATTCACGAGCCGCACTACAATGGCACGTATGCAGAAGACGGAAACCGCCGACTTGCCCGAGCCCCGTTCCCTGAAGGAGGAACTGGAGGAGGCCGCCCGCTCGCGGCAGACGAGCGTAGCGGACCTGCTTGAGCAGATCGTCCGCGAGTGGCTGGAGCGCTCGCGGAATGGGAACGGCAGCGAGAGGGAAGAGGACGATGAGGAACGGCAGCGGCGCATCCGGGCTGCGGCAGCGCCGTTCATCGGCTCCATCCATGGGGGAGATCCCTACAGGTCGGAGAATGTGCGCTCTGAGGTCCGGAAGCGTCTAGCCGAGAAGTATGGCCGATAGGCCCGGAGGTCTCATTGACACCGGGGCCATGCTGGCCCTTCTCGACGCGGATGACCGCTGGCATCGACGCTGCTCCGAAATTTTTCCGACCCTTCAACTGCCGCTGGCCACGTCGGTGGCGGTGCTCACTGAAACCTTCCACCTCCTGAAACGTTCGGTGGAGCCTGCCCGGGCTTGGGGTTTCATACGCTCGGGTGCGGTGGCTGTCTTGCCTCTCTCCGATTCCGACATACCCGACTTGCAAGCCCTGATGGATCGCTACCGCGATCGTCCCATGGACTTCGCGGATGCGACCCTGGTCCACCTGGCGCGGCGGGAGCAGCTGGACACGGTCTTCACGATCGACCACGACGACTTCGAGACCTACCGCATCGACGGCAGGCGCCCCTTCCGCGTCGTCCCCCAGCGTTGATTCCGCGGGGAGGCTTGACAGCCTCCCCGCCTCCGTCTAGCATCCGAAAAATACCGAACGATCGTTCTGTATCTGACGGAACGGAGGTAGGCATGGCGAGGCGCCGCACGCAGGCATCCAAGTCTGAGGCTTCCACCCAGAAGGTGCTCAAGGCCGCGCTGTCCCTGTTCTCGCGGCAGGGCTACCGCGCCACGTCCATGCGCCAGCTCGCCCGGCGCTCCGGCTTGTCCGTGGGCAACCTCTACCACCACTTCGGCAACAAGGAGCAGATCTTCCAGCGCCTGATCGACCGGTACTGGGACGTGCTCCTCGACCCCGACCTGCCGCTCAACCGCATCTTCGCGGCAGCCCGCTTCCCCGATGACCTCGAAGAGATGGCGGCCGCCATCGAGCAGGTGGTCACCGACAACGCCCAGAGCATCCTGCTCATCTATATCGACGTCATCGAGTTCAAGGGCAAGCACATCCGGACCTTCTACGAGCAGATGGCCGACCGCTTCCGCTCCGCGTATTCCGACCGCATCGCCGAGATGAAGCGCAAGGGGGAGATCGCGGAAGGGGTCGATCCGCTGATCGGTGTGATGCTCGCAACCCGCTGGTTCTTCTACTACTTCACCGTCGAGAGGTGCTTCGGCGTGCCCATGCATATGGGCCTGGAGCCGAAGCACGCGGTGGAGGAGTTCGCCAAAGTGCTTCGTTTCGGCCTCCTGCCGCGGGAAGCCGGAGCTCCAGATCTCGAAACGCAATCACGTCCCGCTCCGCGGAAAGGGAAGAAAAATGTCGATGAAACACGGCGTCCGGACGCGTAGGGGAGTCTTCCTGCGCCTGGCCTCGTGCCTGGCTCTCATCCTTCTCGGTGCTTTTCCGGCCGTCGCCCAGGTCAGCACCGCGAGCGTAGAAGCCCGCGTCACCGATGTGGATGGTGGGGCTCTCCCCGGCGTCACCGTCACCCTGGAGAACGTGGAGACCGGCCTGACGCGCTTAGCCGTCACCGGCGAGAACGGCGACGTCAGCCTGAGCGCGCTGCCGCCGGGCACCTACAAGGCGAGCTTCGAGCTCCAGGGCTTCTCTCCAGTCAGCCAGGAGGGCGTGGTCCTGCGCGTCGGCCAGACCGTCCAGATCCGCACGGAGCTGAGCGCGGCCGTGGCTGAGTCGATCACCGTCAGCTCGACCGTGCCGCTGGTCGACGTCTACAAGACCGACACTTCGACCAACATCGTGCCCGAGCAGATCGAGTCGCTGCCCGTGCCCGACCGTGACTTCCAGCGCCTGGCGTTCATCGCACCGGGCGTGCAGCGCGAGCGCGGCGGCTTCCGCTTCATCGGCGGCGGCCCGGTCGTGGGCTCCGGCGGCAATGCCAGCCAGTCCACCATCCTGGTCAACGGCGTGGACTTCACCGACCCGGCGCTCGGCCTCTCCAAGATCCGCTTCAGCCAGGATGCCATCAGCGAGTTCCGCGTCATGAACAACCGCTATGACACGGAGGTCGGCGGCACCGCCGGCGGCGCGCTGTCGATCATCACGCGCGGCGGCACCAACCGGACGGCCGGCACGGTTTTCGGCTTCTACCGCGCCGACGGCCTGCGCGAGCCCGGCGCCCTGGAGCAGGAGGGGGCCGACTTCTCCCGTGCCCAGTACGGCTTCACCCTGGGCGGCCCCATCACCCAGGACAAGATGCATTACTTCGTCTCCTTCGAGCAGATCAACGAGGACAACGTCACCTTTTTCCGGCCGGGCGGCGCCTTTGCCGGGCAGGCGGATGACGTCGAGCACCCGTTCGATCAGACCCTCGGTTTCGCCCGGCTCGGCTACATCCTGAGCGAGGCGCACACGCTGTCGGGCA
>DATLNC010000068.1:0-4641 GCA_035536935.1 Thermoanaerobaculia bacterium | reverse complement strand
CCCCGTGCCGGGGGAGAGGGAGCTTTGGACGCGCGGTAGAGGGGGCAGGCGCGCGGCGACCAGGAGCGTGAGGTCGTCCCTGATCGGCTCGTTGCCGATGTGACTGTCGAAAGCCCGCAGGATGCGTTCGTGGACGGCGTGGGGCGAGCCGCCGGCCCGGGTCAGGGCAGTGATCCGCGGGTAGCCGAAGGCTTCGTTTCCCTTGGTGTCCAGCGCCTCGGCGAGGCCGTCCGTGTAGAGCAGCAGCAAATCCCCCGGTTCCAGCACCACGGATTCCGAGCAGAGGTCGAGCGGATCGCGCATGCCGAGGGGCAGCCCGCCGCAACCCAGCTCCTCGATCGTGCCGTCCGCCCGCCGCAGCAGGGGGAAGGGATGGCCGGCGCAGACATACTCCATCTCCCCGGTTTCCGGATCGAGCAGGGCGTAGAAGACGGTCATGAAGGTCCGGTTCGTGCCGGTGCGGCAGAGGGTCCGGTTGAGCAGCCGGATGACCCGCTCCGGGTTGGGATCCAGGTCGAGCGCGGTTTTCAGGGTGGCGTTGGCGATGGCCATGACCAGCCCGGCAGCCATGCCGTGGCCGCTGGCATCTCCCACCAGCAGGGCCACGCGGCCGTCCGCGAGCGGTGTGAGGTCGTAATAATCCCCGCCGACCTCGTTCGCCGTGCGGTAGGAGTGGGCGAAGTCGTAGCCGGGGATGGGCGGCACGTTGTGGGGGAGCAGGTCCTCCTGGAGCTCCCGCGCCACTTCCAGCTCGTCGCGGACGCGGATGCGGTCCGCCAGCTCCAGCGCCAGGAGGTAGGCCATCATGGCGAAGCTCACGCTGAACCAGAACGGGGAGAAGTCCACGATCCAACCGCCGGTCGTGGTCTTTATCGGATCGCCAAACATTCCGATCAAGAAGGAGAAGAGCGAGGCCGCGAAGAGGAGCCGGCGGGCCGGCGTGAGCTTGTAGGAGAGCCCCAGGAAGGTGAGCTTGATCCGGTAGAGAAGACGCCCGACCCTGCCCTTGGGCTCGGGCATGTCGTCGTGCCCGCGGGTGAGGACGGCATAGGCGCGGACCGCGTCCTTGTCGAACATCCGGCGCAGGTCGCGGCTGTCCAGGCCCTCGGTGTAGTCGCTGAAGAACCGCTCCATGCGATTGATCAGCTTCTGTGGACGTGCCTGCTTCATCAGGGTTGATACGAAAGCAGTTGTCTAGAGTTTACCGCCGGCCTCGCCGTCAGGTGCTCGATGGAGTTGGCGTAGTAGGCCAGCGCGGCGCGCTCTTCGGGCCGCTCGGTGAAGAGGCCATCCTTTTCTTCGACGAGATGCCGCTGGGTGAGCATGCGCAGGCCGGCCTCGATGGCGTAGTCCTGGTCCTTGCGCGGGATGTAGACGTGGGCGCCGGCCGTTTCGAGCTCCTGCATGAGCCGGAAGGCCCGCGCCTTGATCTCCAACTCGGAGAGCGGCTCGCCCGCTTGGAGGAAGACCGTCGCCACCAGCGGCACGGGCAGCACGGGGATGACCTCCCCGATCGCCTCCATGAGGTCGGACCCCAGCCGTTCCAGCCAGACCGAGCGCTCTTCCTTGGTGAGCGAGCGGAAGTCGGCCCCGCGCTCGGCCACCCATTGCCGCATGGAGAGCGGCGTCCCGAAGTTGACGCAGGCGTACCCGAAGCGGTGCCAGCGGCTGCGCAGCATGAGATTGAGGTTCCGCGCTACGAAGCGGAGCGTCGTGCCCAGAGCGGGCTTGCGCTGCGACTCGGGCTGGACGTCGAGCAGCAGCGTGCGGTCTTCGAGGACCCGGTCGTAGTTGATCCCCTCGGGGATGAAGACCAGGTCGCGCTCCCCCTGGGTGTCGAAGCCGCGGAGCATGTAGTCGAGGAGCCCGAGCCTGGGCTTGCGCAGGTGGCCGTCGCGGGAGAGCCCGCCCTCGGGGTAGACCGCCTGGGTGACTCCCGAGGAGGTGGCCATGTGGATGTAGCGCTCCAGCACCCGGCGGTAGAGCGGATCGCCCGAGTTGCGGCGGACGAAGTAGGCCCCGGTGGCGCGGATCAGGGTGTGGAGGGGCCAGATGCGCGCCCACTCGCCCACGGCATAGGAGAGGGCCGTGCGGTCCGCTGCCAGGTAGGCCACGAGCACGTAGTCCATGTTGCTGCGGTGGTTCATGAGGAAGACCACCGTCGAGTGCGGGGCCACGGCGGCGAGGCCGGCTTCATCGGAGAACCCGAGCCGCACGCGGTAGAGGAGCCGGGCCACCCGCCGCGAGATCCAGGTGCCGATCCGGAAGTAGAAGTAGGCGTTGAAGGCCGGGACGATCTCCTTGGCATAGCGCTCGACGCGGGCCAGGACCACTTCCCGGGGGATCCCCTCATCGCGGCTGAGAGCCTCGGCCGCCTCCAGCACCTTGGGGTCGTACATCAGCCGGTCCACGAGGACCTGGCGCTTGGTGCGCTGAAAGGAGCGGATCTCCAACTTGAGGCGGGCGTTGACCTCGTCGATCAGGCGGTTGGCCCGCTGCCGCAGGAACCAGCGGACCCCCGGCATAAGCAGGCGGTCGAGCGTCGCCCACAGGGCTAGCGCCGCGAGCAGCAGAAAGAGCCAGAGCGGGAGGGTTATGGGGGCGGCCACCTGGGTTGATGATACAGCCCGCGCCTGGGGTTGAAACCCCAGGCTAGAAAAGTACAGCCTCCTCCGGAGGCTGGCTGCGCCACCACGCCCGGCCCGGAAACTCGCCCCCGGAGGGGGCGATACCCTTCTAGCCTGGGGTTTTAACCCCAGGCGGCCGCTACGTCAGCGCCAGCTCCATTTCCGCCTCCGCCACCTGCTTCTCGAACCCCGGGCTGCTGATCCTCTCCTTGAGCCGGTCGGTGACCGGGAAGACCATGGGCATGCTCCGCCAGGCCACGAAGCTGCCGGTGCGGCGGTTGACGAGCCGCTTCTGCTCGACCGCGTGCGTGGCCTCCGGGAGGGGAACGCCGGCGAGCGCTGCTTCGAGCGCCCTCATGAAGGCCTCGTCCTCGGGGCTCAGGAAGCGGAGGTACTTTCTCCCCTGACAGGCCGTGTGGTAGTAGGCGGGCACGAAGAGCAGCCCGTCGAGCCCCAGGCGGTCGCAGGCGACGACGAGCAGGGACATGACGTCCGGCAGCACTCCCAGGCCGGGATGGTTCTGCCCCGGCAGCCGGGGACGCCGGGCCGTGAAGCGGGCGCGGGGGTTCTGCATCAGCAGCCATTCGATCCGCAGGAGGGCGCCGTCCTGGACGGTCGCGCGGTCGATCCGCACCCGCCCTTCGATGAGCAGCTCGGTCTTGCGCTCGTCCCCGTAGAGGCGGACCGTGTCGCCTGCCGGATTGTCCAGGTCGAACTCCACCGTCGGATGCCCGTAGCCCATGCCGCGCAGGCGGTCGAGGAGGCCGGCGCGTTCCAGGGTCAGCTCCATGCCCTGGAGCGAGTAGTAGCCCAGGAGCCTCCGCGGCCGGTGCACCGCGGCCATGCCGGGGAGGATGTCGTCCGCCGTGAGCCCCCAATCCCCTTCGGTGGGCTCGCCGGTCAGCTCGTGGGGCGCGATTTCCCGGGCGAGCTGGCGGTAGCGGAGGAGCGTGATCTCCTCCGTGGTCGGGGGCTCGAGCGCCTTGCCCTTGTTCAGCAGGGTGGAGAAGAAGCGCGCGCTGTAGCGCCAGGCGTTCAAGCCATAGCCGCCGCCGAGGACGATCGCCAGGGGAAGCCTCTGAGCTCCGTCCCGCACGCGGGAGACGACGAAGCGGTCGCGCTCCAGCATCCCCTTGGCCGAGATCTTCCAGTTGCCGATCTGGTCGTCCGCCGCCGGATCGCTCCCCGCGAGATAGAAGACGAGCTCGGGCCGGAACGCCTTCAGGACAGGCGGCAGGTGAGCACGGACGGTTTCCAGGTATTCCTGATCCTGGACCGGCCCGGACAGCTCCACGATCGTGGCCTCGACCGCATCGGTCGAGCCGTTGGTCTGGTTGTGGATGGAGAAGGTATGGACCGTCGGATCTGCCGCGAAGAGGGAGCGGGTGCCGTCGCCGTCGTGGAGATCGAGGTCGACGATCAGGATCTTCCCCTGGAAGCCGGTCTCCCGAAGCTCGGCGATCGCCACGGCCATGTCGTTGAAGACGCAGAACCGCTCCCCCCGCGAAGCGAAGGCATGGTGCAGCCCGCCGCCGACATTGATCCCGATGCCGCCCGCAAGACCGAGGCGGGCCGCGAGCAGTGTGCCGCCCACCATGAGCCGCTGGGTTTCGAGGATGCGGTCCGCCGAGTCCTCGCCGAGTTGGAAGCCGACGACGGGTGTCAGGGAGGCCGGATTGTTCAGCGAGTCCAGGTACTCGTCCGAGTGGACGCGGCGGAGATGGCGGAACGTTGCGGGCTCTGGGCGGTGGACCGCGCGGGTGGCGAGGAGCCCGGTCGAGTCGAGGAAGGTGAGGATGCGCTCGCCGCGCCGCGAGTCGTACGTAGCGCCGGGCAGCTCGAGCTGATACCGCCGGCTGTAGACGAAACCCACCTGCAAGCGGAGGAGCAGCCGCCGCCGGCCGCGCCGCAGCCACCGCTCGATCGTCGATGGGGCGCCCACGGGGGGGAGGATAGCAGGATGGCCCCCTCCCCAGCCCTCCCCCGCTGCGCGGGAGAGGGAGCCCCCACCCCC
>DATLNC010000067.1:0-28187 GCA_035536935.1 Thermoanaerobaculia bacterium | reverse complement strand
GATCGGGGACCCCCTCCTCCAGATCGCCTTCGGGACGCGACCACCAGCTCCGGAGCTGCGCCCCGGAGGCGAGCGCCTCGAAGTGATACCAGTGGTACGGCAGGACCTTGGCGCTCTCGTCGCGGATCCGCTTGACCAACTGGACCAGCTCCGCCTCCTTCACTCCCAGGCGGTCGCCGGCGCGACCCAGGCGCTCGAGGTCGTTGATGCGATGGCTGGACCGCTCCAGGAGGAACCCGTTGCGCGCCGCCTCGAGGATGAGGAAGGCCAGTCCGGCGAGCAGGGCGGCGGCCAGGCCCCAGCTGCCGACAGATCCGGCCACGGCCACGAACCCGCCGAGAACCCAGCCCACGGCATCCAGGGCAAAGGCGGGCAGCGGAAGGCGGAGCGGCTGCTTCCGGATCTTGCGGTCGGCGATCTCCAGCCCGATCCAGATGAAGAGGTAGAAGAAGGCCGCGAAGGTGAAGCTGCCCGCCGCCCCCCAGAGGAAGCGGACCGCCGCCCAGGCCGCCCCCGCGCCGAGGGTCGCCAGGGTGACGCGGCCCGCGCTTTCCAGGATGCGGAGGAGCCCGCGCTTTTCCGTCGCCTTCGGCGCCGACCGGCGCCGCAAGAGCCGCAGACCGAGCTCGGTCAGCACGAAGCACGAAGCCCCGAGGGCGGCTGCCGGACCCGCCCCGGAAAGCAGCAGTGCGGAGGGGAGCACCATCGTGCCGAGCCCCAGGGACTCTCCCCTGAGCGGACGATGGGAAGCGGCCGCCACGCCGGCCGCGATCAGCACGAGCAGCAGGCCCGGCGAAGGTTGTCCGACCGGGGCAAGCCAGGGCAGCCGGGGCGCGAGCACCAGCAGGAGACCCGCCACCACGATCGGCAGCAGCGATGCCCAGAGGTCGGAACGGCGCTTCATGAAGGTCCCGAAGTAACTGCGGGCATGGTAACACCGGAAGGGCTAGCCCAGATCCCGAACCGCCGGCAGCACCCCGAACCCATCCGCCTCGCGCACCGCCACCAGGATTGCCTCCGCGACCGCCCGCTCGGCCAAGACGCCCACCTGGTGCACGTGGGCTGGCTTCTGGCCTGTCGAGAGAGTCACGATCAAATCGCCGTCGACCATGGAGAGGGCCGGGACCAGCGTCCGGTAGAAGCCTCCGAACGCCATCTGGCAGACCTTGAGGGCCGTGGCCTTGCTCAGGATGGCATCCGTCATCACGACGGCGAGCGTCGTGTTCCCCTCCCAGGGATGGGGCGTCTCCGGCGGCAGGTTGCCCAGAATCCGGTCGGCCTCGGCCAGCTCCATCGAATCGGGCGCCGTGCGGCAGCCCGCGACCATGCGGCCGTCGAGCCCCCGCACGTCTCCGAAGGCATTCACCGCCACCGCCGCCGCAACCGTGATCCCGTCCGGAACGGTCAGGCTCACGAAACCGAAGCCCCCCTTCATTGCATTGTCCCGGCCGAGCACCTTTCCCACCGTAGCTCCCGTGCCCGACCCGACGCTCCCCACCTCCACTTCGCCCCCGGAGGCCGAGGCGAGCGCCTGCTCCACCAGGTTGGGGACCGGCCGGGCTCCCGGATCCCCGAAACCCAGGTCGAAGAGGATTGCGGTGGGAACCAGTGGCACGGGGGAAACCCCGGTCTGGAAGCCATACCCCCGGGCCGCGAGCCATTCCACCACCGGATCGGCCGCGGACAATCCGAAGGCGCTGCCCCCGGCCAGAACCACGGCGTGCGCCCGGCTGGAGATGTGCTGACCCGCCACCAGCGAGTCGAACTGCCGCGTGCCGGTCGCGGTGCCCCGGACCTCGGCCGCGGCCATCACCCCATCGGGGCAGAGGATCACCGTGACCCCGGTCATGCCGGTCAGGTCCGAGCCGTGACCCAGACGGAAACCGGGCAGATCCAGCCGGCGCGAAGGAGTGGGCAGGGGTAGAATCGACACAGATTTCCTCGTTCAGGTATAGGATACGCCGTTCGCAGGGACCCGAATCGGACCCCCAGGGAGAGTCGATGCCGCAGAATCCGGACCCCTCGGCCGTGGTGTGGGATTGGAACCGCACCGGGACCGGGGACGATCAGATCGAAGCAAAACGAAACACCGCCGCCCGGAAGCGGGGCGTGATCGGCGGCCTCATCGGCCTGCTGATCGCCGCCGTGGTATATCACTTCTGGCGGCCCGGACTGGCCTATGTCATCGCGGGGGTCTCCCTCGCCCTGGCTCTCCTGGCGCTCGTGGCACCCCCGGCTTACCGCAAGGTGGCCGGCCTGCTCGACCGATTCGGCTACGCCGTTGGCTCGGTCGTTACCTGGCTCCTCATGACCCTGCTCTACTACGTCCTGTTCCTCCCGGTCGGGCTCCTCCTGCGCGCACGCGGGAAGCTCGCCGTCACCCAGCACCCCGACCGGCGGCTGGCGTCCTACTGGACCTCCACCGAAGGGAAGCCCTGGACCGCCGAGTCCTACCGCAAGCAGTTCTGATGAAGCTCCTCGGGATCAGTTGCTACTACCACGACTCGGCGGCCTGTCTGGTTGACGAGGGTCGGATCGTCGCCGCGGCGCAGGAAGAGCGGTTCACGCGCAAGAAGCACGACGCCGGGTTTCCCTACAACGCCGTGCGCTACTGCCTGGCCGAAGGTGGCGGGGACGTAGACGGGGTCGCCTTCTACGACAAGCCGCTGCTCAAGTTCCACCGCATCCTGGAGACCTACCTCGCGGTCGCTCCCCGGGGTCTGCGCTCCGCCGTCCAGGCGATCCCCCTCTGGCTCAAGGAGAAGCTCTGGATCCCGCCGCAGATCGAGGAGGCCCTGGAGCGCTGCGGTGGTATTGGCGGAGGGGGCAGCAAGGACATCTACTTCGTCCAGCACCATGAATCGCACGCGGCGAGCGCCTATTACCCGTCTCCTTTCGACGAGGCCGCGGTGCTCACCCTCGACGGCGTGGGCGAGTGGGCCACCACCACGATCGGCGTGGGCGAAGGCAACCGGCTGCGGCTGATCCGCGAGATCGCCTTCCCACACTCGCTCGGCCTCCTCTACTCGGCCGTCACCTACTTCACCGGCTTCAAGGTCAACTCCGGCGAGTACAAGCTGATGGGGCTCGCCCCCTACGGCGCCCCCGGCGTGTATACCGACCTCATCAAGCGCGAGCTGGTCGACATCCGGGAGGACGGCTCCTTCCGCCTGAACATGGACTACTTCGGCTACATGGACGGCCTGGAGATGACGAACGGCCGCTTCGCCGAGCTGTTCGGCGGCCCGCCGCGCCAGCCGGAGTCGCCCATCTCCAAGCGGGAGATGGACCTCGCGCGGTCGATCCAGGAGGTCACCGAGGAGATCGTCCTCAAGCTCGCCCGGCACGCCCGCGAGATCACCGGCAAGCGGAACCTCTGCCTGGCCGGCGGCGTGGCCCTCAACTGCGTGGCCAACGGCATCCTGCTGCGCGAGGGGATCTTCGACGACATCTGGATCCAGCCCGCGGCCGGCGATGCCGGCGGCGCCCTGGGCGCTCCCCTCGCCGTCTGGCACAACGCCCTGGACAAACCGCGGAAGGTGACCGGCCGCGACTCCATGCGCGGCGCGCTCCTCGGTCCCGAGTTCCCGGACGACCGGACCCAGGCCTGGCTGGACAGCTTCGGCTACCCCTACGAGAAGCTCTCGCCGGAAGAGTGGCCGCAGCGGATCGCCGGCCTCATCGCCTCGGAAAACGTGATCGGTCTGTGCCAGGGGCGGATGGAGTTCGGTCCGCGGGCGCTCGGCGGCCGCTCGATCGTCGGCGACGCGCGCTCCCCCAAGATGCAGTCGATCATGAACCTGAAGATCAAGTTCCGCGAGAGCTTCCGGCCGTTCGCCCCCAGCGTGCTGGAAGAGCGGGTCTCGGACTACTTCGAGCTCGACCGCCCGTCACCGTACATGCTGCTGGTGGCAGACGTGGTCGAGCCGCGGCGCGTTCCCAAGATAGGGGACGAGCAGAACCTCCCGCTCGTCGAGTGGGTCAACCGGCCGCGCTCGGACGTGCCCGCGATCACCCACGTGGACTACTCGGCGCGCATTCAGACCGTGAGCCGGGAAGACAGCCCGCGCTACCACGCAATCATCTCGGAGTTCGAGAAGCTGACCGGCTACGGAGTGATCGTGAACACCAGCTTCAACGTGCGGGGCGAGCCGATCGTCTGCACCCCGGAGGACGCCTACCGCTGCTTCATGCGCACGGAGATGGACTACTTGGTGCTCGGCTCGTTCCTGCTCGACAAGAAGGCGCAGCCCAGATTCGAGGAGAAGGGCGACTGGCGCCAGGATTACCAGCTCGACTAGGTAGGAGAAGACGTCATGCGCAGGTTCGGCTATATCGGCTCGCTGCTCGGCGAGATCATCCAGTTCGCCAAGCAGAACAAGATCTACTGGATCGTGCCCTTCATCCTGGTTCTGGCGCTCGTCATCGTGCTCGTGGTGACCAGCCAGACCGCGGCGCCGTTCATCTACACGCTGTTCTAGGCCCGGGCTTGCCGCTTTCGGGTGCTTGGTCCAGAATAGCGCGATGCGTCGTTTCAAGCCGATCCATGGAGTCTTTGTTGTCCTACTCTTCGTAGCCGCCGTCCTGACGGCGGATTACCTCTTTGAGAGCCGGCGCGGCGGCGATACCGAGAAGGTCTCACCCGGCCGCGACGGCAAGGTGCGGATCGCCCTCGCGGGCCTGGAGCCCCAGCAGGTCCGCTTCTACCAGTTCCTGAATTCGGGGAACCAGGAGGTCCGGTTCTTCGTCGGCCGCGATTCCGGCGGCCACGTGCAGGTGGCCTTCGATGCCAACGAGACCTGCGCCAAGACGAAGCGGGGGTTCCGGCACGAGGGGGAGTGGCTGGTGTGCAACAAGTGCGAGAAATCCTTCCGCGTCGCGGACGTGAATGCCGGCGGCGGCGGATGCAATCCGATACCGCTGGCCCACGCGGTGGAGGGCGAAGAGTTGGTCATTGCCGAGGCCGATATCCTCGGAGGTTGGCGCCTGTTCCGTTAGAGGGAGCTCCGGTCTTTGCGGGCTGGGGGCAACTGACGTGGAATCAGCGCTTTGACGGACGGGGCGCGATGGTGTATCTTCGCGCGGTCCGGAAAGGTTAGCTATGTCCTCAGCCGACTTCGTGATGTACGAAGAGGAGTTCAAGCATCTGGAAGAGGCCCTGCGCCGTCTTCGTCAGGAGGCCAATGCCAAGGCCGTGTTCCTGATCGACAAGAACGGCCAGCAGATCGCCTCGGCAGGTGAAGTCGAACAGTTCGACACTACCTCCCTCGCCTCCCTCACCGCCGGCAACGTGGCCGCCACCGACGGCCTCGCGAAGCTGATCGGCGAGCGCGAGTTCTCGGTGCTGTTCCACGAGGGCCAGCAGGACCACATCCACATCTCGATCGTAGCCAAGCGGGCGATCCTGGTGGTCATCTTCGACGACCGCTCGTCGCTCGGTCTGGTCCGCCTGCGCGTCAAGCGCGCCAGCGTGGACCTGGAGAAGATCTTCGAGATCATGTTGCAGAAGAGTGAACGAGGAGCCGGAACGGCACACGCGAGCCCCTTTTCCGAGATCACCGACGACGACATCGACGCGCTCTTCGGCGAGTAGCCGCAGAGATCGCACGCGGGTCGGCACGCCAGGCTGGCGCGCAAGGCACCCGGGCGGTCCGGTGAGAAACGGAGCAAGGCAGCCAAGATGACTTTCATCAACTACGCCAGCAAAGAGATCAACTGCAAGATCGTCTACTACGGTCCCGGCCTGTGCGGGAAGACGACGAACCTGCAGTACATCTACAACAAGACCGCGCCGGAATCGAAGGGCAAGATGATCTCGCTGGCCACCGAAGCGGATCGCACGCTGTTCTTCGACTTCCTCCCTCTCGATCTGGGGAGCATCCGTGGCTTCACCACCCGGTTCCACCTCTACACCGTGCCGGGCCAGGTGTTCTACGATGCCAGCCGCAAGCTGATCCTCAAGGGTGTCGACGGCGTCATCTTCGTCGCCGACAGCCAGGAGGAGCGGATGGAGGCGAACATCGAATCCATCCGGAACCTGGAGCAGAACCTGAAGGAGCACGGCTTCGATCTTTCGACGATCCCGTATGCCCTACAATTCAACAAGCGGGACCTCGCGAACGTGGTGCCGGTAGACGAGATGTACCGCACCCTCAACTTCAAGCGGGAGCCCACCTTCGAGGCCGTCGCCACCACGGGCGTCGGGGTGTTCGACACCCTGAAGTCCGTAGCCAAACAGATCCTGATCGAGCTCAAGAAACGCTGAGGGACGACCCTATGGCCAAGCCTCGGCCGAAAGCCCAGCCGGAGAAGACCGAGAAGATCGAGAAGGCAGAGACGCTGTCGTCGAAAGCGCGCGCCACCGCCAAGGCGGCCGCCGACATCGACCCGGCGCTCGACGCCTTTACCAAGGCCCTGGACGCCTTCCACAAGAAGGACTGGGCCAAGGCCGCCCAACTGCTCGAGAGAGTCCTCGCCGAAAGCGACCGCCCCGACCTCTCCGCCCGTGCCCGCCAGTACCTCGCGGCCGTCCGCCAGAAGCTGGACAAGGCGAAGGACGAGGAAGGGGACCCCTTCCTGCGGGCCGTCGTCGAGAAGAACCGGGGAGACGCCGCAGCCGCTTTGGAGCTCTGCCGCCAGGGAGGCCGCGACCAGAAGGACGAGCGCTTCGCCTACCTCGCGGCGGCGATCCACGCGGCCGAGGGCCGGACCGAGGAGGCCACGCAGGCATTGTCGCGGGCCATCGAGCTCAATCCCAAAAACCGCGTCCATGCCTTCCACGACCCCGACTTCGCCGAGCTCCGCAAAGACCGTGACCACCGCCAGCTCTTCGGACTCTCCTGAGTCCGAAAAGCGCGCCGGCGAGGGGAAGCGGCTGGTCGCGGTGGGCGGCGGCACCGGCCTGTCCGCCCTGCTGCGCGGGCTCAAGCATTACACCGGGTCCGACCGCCTGCGCCAGCTCACCGGCGTGGTCACGGTCACCGACGACGGCGGCTCTTCCGGCCGCTTGCGCCGCGAGTTCGGCGTCCTGCCCCCGGGCGACATCCGCAATTGCCTGGTGGCTCTCGCCGATGACGAGGACCTGCTGGCGCGCCTCTTCCAGTACCGTTTCCCCAACGGCGACGGCCTGCTCGGCCACTCGTTCGGCAACCTGTTCCTGACCGCGCTCACCGGAATCACCGGCGACTTCCACCAGGCGATCCTCACCGCCGAGTCGATCCTCTCGGTGCGCGGCAAGATCTGCCCGGCCACTGTCCAGGATGTGCGCCTGCGCGCCCGCGGCGCCTCGGGCAAGGTCTACGAAGGGGAATCGGCTATCGGCACGTCGGGCGAGGCCATCGAGGGCCTGGAGCTCGATCCGCCTGCGCCCCCGGCCTTTCCGCCGGCGGTCACCGCCCTGGAGAAGGCCGACCTGATCCTGCTCGGCCCCGGCTCGCTCTACACCTCGATCATCCCCAATCTGCTGATCCCGGGCATCCGCCAGGCGGTCAACAAGAGCCCGGCACGGACCGTGCTCCTGCTCAACCTGATGACCCAGCCCGGGGAGACCGACGGCATGACAGGCCTCGACCACCTGCGCGCGCTCGAGCGCTTCGCCGGCCGCGGGCTGGTCGACGACGTCCTGGTCAGCTCCTCCGAGATCCCCGGCCAGCTGCTGGAGCACTATGCCGAGACCGGCTCCGAACCCGTGCTCATCGAGCGGGCGGAGGTCGAGGCCCTGGGCATCCGGGTGGTCGAGGCCGACCTGCTCGCGCCCGGAGACGAATTCATCCGCCACGATCCTCCCAAGCTCGCCGAAGCGGTGATGGAGCTGCTCGATCATGCCTAGCCCCCGACCTCGAGTCGCTGTCGTCCTCGCCGCCGGCAAGGGGACCCGCATGCGGTCCAGCCTTCCCAAGGTCCTCCATTACGCGGCCGGCCGCCCGCTCCTCTCCTGGGTGATCGAGACCGCCCGCTCTGCCGGCTGCGAACGGATCCTGGTGATCGTCGGCCACGGCGCGGAGCAGGTGATGAAGGAGATCGACGGCGACGATATCCAGTGGGTCCACCAGACCGAGCAGCGGGGGACCGGGCACGCCCTGATGCAGGCGGAGCCGCACGTCCCCGGGGAAGCCAACCTGCTGGTCCTCTCGGGCGACGTGCCCCTGGTCAGCCCCGCGACGCTCGAAGCGCTCACGGCCGGTGCCACGGCGGGTTGGGGTGCGATGGCCGTTGCCGAGCTCGACGAGCCGGGCTCGCTCGGCCGGGTGCTCGCCGGAGGCTACGGCGCACTGCGGCGCATCGTCGAGGCCTCCGACGCCTCCCCCGAGGAGCTCGCGGTCAAGCGCGTCAACGCCGGCCTCTATGCCCTGCCGGCACCCCAGATCTTCGACTATCTGCGCCAGATTGGCACCGAGAACGCCCAGGGGGAGCTCTACCTGACCGACGCGGTGACCGCCGCCGCGGCCGATCACAAGCTGGTCCTGCTCGTGCCTCTGCCCGATCCGTCCGAGGCGCTCGGCGTCAACACCCGGGCAGAGCTGGCCCGTGTCCACCGCCGGCTGCTCGACCGTCACCTGGCGAACCTGATGGACCAGGGCGTGACCATCCTGGAGCCCTCCCGCACCTCGATCGAGCCTGGGGTCGCCGTGGGGTCCGACACGATCATCCACCCCGACGTGTCGCTCCTCGGCCGGACCGTAATTGGCGAGGGTTGCACGCTACGACAGGGAACCTGGATTCGGGACAGCACTCTAGGCGACGACGTCATGGTCGAGCCCTACAGCGTGATCGATGGGGCGGAGGTGGGGGATGCCTGCAGGGTCGGTCCCTACGCCCGACTGCGCCCGGCATCCCGCTTGCTACAACGTGCCCGGGTGGGCAACTTCGTCGAGGTCAAGAGCTCCGTGCTGGGCCCGGGGAGCAAGGCGAACCATCTCTCCTACATCGGGGATGCCACGATCGGGGAGGGGGCCAACGTCGGCGCCGGAGTCGTCACGTGTAACTACGACGGCACCAGCAAGCACCCGACCGAGATCGGACCGGGCGCGTTCATCGGCAGCGACACCATGCTCGTCGCCCCCGTAAAAGTGGGCGAGGGGGCGAGCACGGCGGCCGGATCGGTGATCACCAAGGACGTCCCCGCTGGCGCCCTGGCGATCGGCCGGGCGCGGCAGAAGAACCTGGACGGCTGGGCCGGCGGCCTGCGCGGCAAGCGGAAACCCTCCGGAAAGAAGAAATCGAAAGAGGACTGAGCGATGTGCGGAATCGTCGGCTACGTGGGCAACCGTGAGGTCGTTCCCCTTCTGATGGACGGGCTTCGCCGCCTTGAGTACCGCGGCTACGACTCGGCCGGAGTCGTCGCGGTCCTGGACGGCGAGTTCCAGACCGCCAAGGCGGAAGGCAAGCTCGACCGCCTCAAGGAGAAGCTCGAAAAGCAGCCCCTGACCGGCCGCTACGGCCTCGGCCACACCCGCTGGGCCACCCACGGCCCGCCGAGCGAGCGCAACGCCCACCCCATGGTGGACTCCCGGCGCCGGGTCGCGCTGATCCACAACGGCATTATCGAGAACTTCCTGCCGCTCAAGAAGCGGCTGATCTCCGAGGGCTGGACCTTCACCTCGGACACGGATACCGAGGTGATCGCGAACCTGATCTCCTCCTATCTCGATCACGAGCCCGACCTGCGGCACGCGGTCGCCCGGGCCTGCCGCGAGTTGGAGGGGATGTACGCCTTCGCCGCCGTGACCACGGAATCCGAGGACCAGGAGATCGTGGCGGCCCGCCAGGGTCCGCCGCTGGTCATCGGCCTCTGCGAGGGGGAACAGTTCCTCGCCTCCGACCCGTCGGCTCTGCTCGTCCACACCAAGGACGTGATCTTCCTGGAGAACGGCGACCTGGCTCTGCTCAAGCAGTCGGGCATCGAGATCTGGGACCGCCAGGGCAACAAGGCGGACCGCCCCGTGCAGCGCCTGACCTGGGACCCCATCCAGGCGGAGAAGGGCGGCTACAAGCACTTCATGCTCAAGGAGATTCACGAGCAGACCCAGGCCGTGCAGGACACCTTCGCCGGCCGCGTGGATTTCGAGAACGCCCGCATTCTCTTCGACACGATCAAGATGTCCGAGGACGATCTGCGCTCGATCGAGCGCATCCATATCCTCGCCTGCGGCACCTCCTGGCACTCGGGCCTCATCGGCAAGTTCATGATCGAGGAGCTCGCCCGGGTCCCGGTCGAGGTCGATTACGGCTCCGAGTACCGCTACCGGAAGCCGATCGTGAACGGCAAGGCCCTGGCCGTGGGTATCTCCCAATCCGGCGAGACCGCGGACACGCTCTCGGCCATGGAAGCGGCCCGCGACGCGGGTGCCCACCTGTTCACCGTCTGCAACGTGCAGGGGAGCCAGGCTACCCGGATCAGCGAGGGGGTCATCTACACCCACGCCGGCCCGGAGATCGGGGTCGCCTCGACCAAGGCCTTCACCACCCAGCTCGTGGCCCTCTACCTGCTCGCCCTCTATCTGCGCCAGCTCCGCACCGGGAAGATCGAGCACGGGTACCTGGACGATCTCGCCCGGCTGCCACAGGCGGTGGACGAGGTGATCCGGCGGCAGGAAAAAAACATGGAGGCGCTCGCCAAGCGCTATTTCCGAGCCGAGAACTTCCTCTACCTGGGGCGCGGCATCAACTACCCGATTGCCCTCGAAGGCGCGCTCAAGCTCAAGGAGATCTCCTACATCCACGCCGAGGGCTACCCGGCGGGCGAGATGAAGCACGGCCCCATCGCCCTGATCGACAACGAGATGCCGGTGGTCTCCATCGCCACGGGCAGCGACGTGGTGTTCGAGAAGGCGAAGAGCAATCTACAGGAGGTCAAGGCGCGGGACGGCGTGGTCATCGCCCTCACCGACCGCGATCCGGAGGAGCTGGGCGGAGTCTGCGACGAGGTGATCGAGGTCCCGACCGTCTCGCCGCTGCTCCAGCCGATCGTCAACGTGATCCCGCTACAGCTCCTCGCCTACTTCACGGGAGTGCGCCGCGGAGCCGACGTGGACCAGCCGCGCAACCTGGCGAAGAGCGTGACCGTCGAGTAGCGTGTGCTACCCTGTCGTGTCGAGGAGAGACCCATGGGCCATTCGATGACCTTGAACGTACCCGAGGAGTTGTACCGATCCCTGGTTCAGAGGGCGGAGGCAATGGGTCAGGAGCCCGAATCCCTGGCCGTCCAGCTCTTGACGACAGTCACCGAGCCGGGTGCCGATGACCCCTTGGAGGCCTTCATCGGTGCATTCAGCAGCCAGAGCTCCGATTGGGTGGACCGGCATGACGACTATCTGGGGAAGCCCACCCACTCATCGCGCTCTTGACGAGCCCTGTCCATGTCCCACGCGCAAAGATCATCGGGTTTATCTCGGGCCTGAAATCCTCACCCTACGTAGACATCGTCCATGTCGATGCCATGCTCGATTCCCAGGCTTGGCAGTTATTGGTCAAACGACCGGACAAAGACTGGAGTCTGGTCGATTGCGCCAGCTTCGTAGTCATGCGACAGGCAGGACTCGTCGAAGCCCTCACGACAGACCGCCATTTCGAGCAGGCAGGCTTCGTCCGGCTGCTGAAGTCCTGATCAGCAGCAATGACCGGGATCTCCGAGACCTACCGAGAGCGCCGCGACTCCTTCCAGCAGGAAGAGCGGCGCCTCGCCCGGATCTCGCTCCGCTTCTCGATCGTCCGCGGAGTCCTCTTCGCGGCCTTCGCCGGCTGCCTCCTGTGGGTCCTGTTCGACCCCGACTCCCCGCGGGACGTGGGCTTCGGGGCGGCGGCTCTGTTCTTCATCCTCTTCCTGGCCATCCTCCCTCGCCACGACCGGATCGTCGCCGCCCAGCGCCGGGCGGGGGACCTGGCGCGGATCAACGAGGAAGCGCTGCTGCGGATGGCTCGCGACTGGAAGGGCCTTCCCGTCTCCAATCTGCCGAATGACATTCCTCTGGCCCGCGACCTCGACCTCCTCGGTCCCGCCTCGCTCTTCCAGCTTCTGGGCACCGCTCACACGCCGGCCGGCAAGAGCGAGCTCGCCGGCTGGCTGCTGGTGCCGGCCCCGCCCGCGGAGATCATCCGGCGGCAGGAGGCGGTCACGGAGCTTGCGCCGGAGCTCGATCTGCGGCAGCAGCTCGAAGTTCGCACGCGGCCGATGGAGAAGCACGCCCCCAGCGTGGACAAGTTCCTCGCCTGGGCCGAGGACCGCCCCTGGCTCCTCGCCCGCCCCTGGCTCGTCTGGCTGACGCGGATTCTGCCTGTCCTCACGATCGCCGCATTGATTCATTGCCTGCTGCGGTTCGGGGCGACGATGGACACCGTCCCGCCCGGAGGGTCGGTCCTGGCGACCCTCATTCCCTCCTGGCAGATGGGGCTGCTGCTGACGGTCAACATCACCCTCGCCTATGTCCTGGGATCGCGCGTGCTCGCGAGCTTCGACCGGCTCGAGGCGCGGCAGAAGGAGTTCGAGCTCTACGCCGACGCCCTGGCGCTGCTCCCGGAGCGCCGCTACGGAGCGCAGCTCCTCCAACGGATCGCGGCAGACCTCACGCCCCAGGGCCGGCCCGCCCACCTCTGGATGAAGGTCCTGCAAGGGCGCATCGGTCTCGCGGACGCCCGCCACTCGGGCATTCTCCACTTTTTCCTCCAGAGCTTCCTGCTGTGGGACTTCCACAGCCTCTATCTGCTGGAGGCATGGCAGAGGGATGCCGGTCCCCATGTCCGGAAATGGCTCCGTGCGCTGGGAGACTTCGAGGCGCTATCGGCCTTGGCAGGGCTGCGCCACGACAACCCGGACTGGGCGTTTCCTCAGGTTGTCGATGGGCAGGAACGCTTTGCCGCCAGGACATTGGGGCATCCGCTGCTGCCCGGGGACCGGCGGGTCTCGAACGACGTCGAGGTCGGGCCCGCAGGCACGTTCGTGCTGGTCACGGGCTCGAACATGTCGGGGAAGAGCACGCTCCTGCGCTCGATCGGCGTCAACGCTGTCCTGGCCCAGGCGGGAGGGCCGGTCTGCGCGGAAGAGCTGCGGATGCCGCCGGTCACCCTCGCTACAAGCATCCTGGTCGAGGACTCGCTCGCCGACGGCGTCTCCTTCTTCCTGGCCGAGCTGAAGCGGATCCGCGGCGTGGTGGACGTGGCCGACCGATGCCACGCGGAAGGCCGGACCCTCCTCTATCTCCTGGACGAGGTGCTGCGCGGCACGAACAGCCACGAGCGGCAGGTGGCAGTGAGGCGGGTGATCCTCCACCTGCTGCGGCAGGGGGCAATCGGCGCGGTCTCCACCCACGACCTGCAGATCGCGGAGATCCCGGAGCTGGCCGAGGCTGTCCGCCCCGTCCACTTCCGCGAGACGCTCCACCCCGGCGGCGATCCGCCCATGACCTTCGACTACCAGATGAGGCCGGGCGTGGCCACGACGACCAACGCCCTCCTCCTCATGGAGCTGGTCGGCCTCAAGCCGGAGTGAGCGGCGCGTCCTGCTTGTGGGTGGCGATCCACCACTGGTTGCCCGCCGGGTCCTGAATGCCCCCGGCGCGGTCGCCGTAGGCCTCGTCGTTGACCTCCCGCACCGAAACGCCGCCGGCCTCGATCGCACGCCGATACAAGGCGTCCACGTCCTCGACGTACAGGTAGAGCATGCAGGGCATCGGCTTCCACTCGTCCTTCGCCTGCCCCATCATGATCATCGAGTCGCCGATCCGCATCTGCGCGTGAGCCACGTTGCCGTCCGGCCCCGTGCTGCGATGGATCTCGTCGGCGCCGAGCGCCCGCTTCAGGAAATCGATCAGGCCCGCCGCGTCGGGGACCAGCAGGTAGGGAGTTACCGTGTGAAAGCCGTCGGGAATGGGTTTGACTGCCATGGATTGCTCCTCCTTTTCGAACCGAAGATACCCGGAGGGAAAGGCGCGGTCTTGGAAAAAAGTCAGCCCGCTTCCGCGAGGCTCACGCTGTTCGGGTAGCGGGCGGCGGACAGGTACTCGCCCGGGGCGAGGCCGCTCAGCTCACGGAACTCCGCGTTCAGGTGCGGCTGATCGTAGTAACCGGCGGACAGGGCCACGTCCACGAGCGGATCGGAGCCATGGTGAATCATCTCCAGAGCGCGGCGGAACCGGTGGATGCGCGCGAAGAGCTTGGGCGTGACGCCCACCTGATCGCGGAACGCCGTGGCCATCCGCGTCTTGCTCAGCCCCGTCCGGTTCCGCAGCTTGGCGATCGAAACCGCTCCCTGCCGGCGCTTGATCTCGGCCGCGGCCCACGAGATGGCCGGGTCCGAAGCCGAAGAGCGGGCCAGACGCTCCGCGATCCAATCGGCAGCGCGCCGCACCTGCTCCTCGGCCGAGCCCGCCTCCAGGCAGCGCTCCTGGAGTTCGCGCGCCGCCGGCCCCACCACATCCTGGAGGTCCAGATTGGATTGTCCGGCCAGTTCCCCGAGCGGCGTGCCGAACAGACGGTAGGCGCCCACGGGGTGGAGCTGCACGCCCATGATGCGGCAAACTGTCCCCGGAGACTCGATCACGAGCGGGCCCGTCTGCATCCCGCCGACGCACACCTCCGGGCAGAGCTCCGCTTCGCCCTTCTCCACGACCCGGTAACGCCCCCCGAGGTGCACGATCAGTTGCAGCAGCCCGCTGGGAAAGGTGCGCTCGCGCAGGCAGGTCATGGTCCCGTCGAAGTGCCAGATCGACTCCACAACTCCCGCCAGATGCGGAGGGCTCAAGCCCGTGATCGTCCAGCGGCCGAGCGGGGATTCGACGGCGAACGAGGTGATGCCCGTCATGCTTCCAGGGTCCGGCGGAAACGCTCGGGATCATCGACCGTCAGGGAAATCCACCGCGCCTTCCTCTGGATCCCGTACGGGCCTTGGGCGGTGACCGGCTCCGTCAGCTCGATCCAGAGCGGAACCGGTCCGGGGAGCGCGGCGCGGATGTAGGGGTCCGAGCCTGGCGGGCGCTTCTTGTGGACCGCCGCGATCCGCTCCCGCGGAACCCTGATCCTCCAGCGCAGCCCGACCCGGACCTGGAGAGCCTCGCCGTCCAGCAGAATGGGGTGGAACCTCGCCGCCCGCCAGTCCGCAAGGAAGAAAACGATCGCATAGAACGACAGAATCGTGAGAGCCCAGGCCGCAACGACACTCCAGCGCATCAGCAGGATGTGCACCGGGATCGCCTCGGCCACGACCATGATCAGCACGGCGAAAACGATCGCGCCGTAACCGCTCTTGCGATGATAGGTAAAGGCTCCTTCGACATCGCGGGGCCGGCGGCACCAGGAGAGCAGCGCGTAATAGAGCACCGCCATCTCGAAAGCGATCGCATCGGCCGCCCGTCGTGTGGGGAGGACCTCCCGGGCCACCTCCCGGAACCGTTCCAGCGTGTCCCCATCCCCAGGGGTGTGCCGCAGGGCTCGGCGGGTGCGCACTGCGATCCAGGTAATGAGACCGATCTCGCAGGGGATGGCGAGCACCTCCACCACGTTGCGGAGCAGCCCGCGGTCGTGCGGGAGCAACAGAGCGGAGCCGAGGATGCCGAGAAGGATGACCGGAACCACGCTCAGCCGCGGCCAACCCCCGCGCCTCACCGCCAGGAACCAGTAGACGAGCGGCACCATCACGATCAGGTCCGACATCACCCCGAGCGCGATCAGGTCCGGCCGTTCCCACCGCATCCGGACGACGGCGACCTCCGCCGCGTAGATGCCTGTGGCGACGAGAGCGAACGCGAAAAGGTACAGGTGGGCTCGCCGGGTCATGCTGAAAGTCTAGCTCAGCCGCCCTTGGCGGGAGCACGGGTTATCCTGCGTACCTCCGGGTGAAGCAATGGAGTCACACCAAGTAGTCACAACATCAAGGAGATACCTGAAATGTCGCAATCCACTCTCGCCGCGCCGCAGCTCGTGATCGACAGCCGCATGATCTACTCGAGCTGGATCCCGGCTGACCCCAAGGCTGCCGCGGCGCTTCTGCCCGGCCGTCTTCAGCCGGCCGGCCCGATCTATATGAACCAGTACGTCGTCGATTCCGAGGAGCAGACCTCCGGCTTCGGCGCCTACTCCCTCACCTACATGGGCCTCGACCTGGCCAACGTGAAGGCTCCGGACGGAGTCACCCCCGGGCGCTTCTTCACCAACTACTTCAACTCGTCGGAAGTGATGCGGCAGTACGTCCTCGAGCGGGGCGTGCCCGCCACCCCGGGCACCACCACGGTCGAAGTGCATGGCCACGAGCTCGAGGCCGTCACCTCGGTCGACGGGGTGCCGATCATCCGCACCCGGGCGCGCGTCGGAAACAAGATCGGCGTCGTGGCCCGCGGGCACCTGACGTACGTGACGCAGCTCAATGGCAAGATCCTGGGCGGCAACTACGCCTACATCGGCGACCTGGTCGATCCCTTCGAGCTGCAGTCGGTCGAGTTCCTCACCAAGGATCACCCGGCCTGGGCGCTGCGTCCGGCCGACCCGTTCCAGCCCGTGGCCGCCTCCTCCTGGTTCGCGCCCCGCGACTCGTTCGTCTACCCCGGCGGCGAGTACGAAATCTGATCGTTCAGGGACTTCAACACGATGTCCTGTCTTCGGAGCCGGGCCGCCGCCCGGCTCCCCATTTTCTTCGAATAGCGCTCAAATCCCTCCTTGCTGGCTACGACTTCGAAGTCGCGGTCGCACTTGCACGCCCGCTCGAAAAATAGATACTTCCCTTCCGCGTCGGTGAGCGCCACAGAGAGCTCGCCCGGGTGCTTCCCATCCAGGAGGATCTCGACCTTCGCTTCCGCAATCGGCCGGCCGGCCGGATCGCTCACGATTCCGCCGAACGAGTAGAAGACGTCCCCATAAGGCAGGAAGAAACAGCCGCTCGCCGCGAGGAGAACCGGAATGAGCGCGAGGCGCCGTATCACTTCAGCTCCGCGAGCAAGGCGCGGAGGTCGAGCGAGTGGGTGTACATCGCGACTCCGCCGTCAGGCGAGCGCGGCCACTCCTCCCGCGGCCGGTCGCGGTACAGCTCGACGCCATTGTCGTCCGGGTCACGCAGGTAGAGCGCTTCGCTCACTCCATGATCCGCGGCCCCATCCAGCGATATATTGGCTTCGACGAGGCGGCGCAGAGCGTCCGCGAGTGTTCGGCGGTCGGGGTAGCGGATCGCGGTGTGGTAGAGCCCCGTCGTGCCAGGGGGGGGCGGAGATCCGCCGAGGCTCTCCCATGTGTTCAGGCCGATGTGATGGTGGTATCCACCTGCGCTGATGAACGCGGCCTGGCTCCCCATCCGCTGCATCAGCTCGAAGCCGAGCACGCCGCAATAGAAAGCGAGCGAGCGCTCCAGGTCCGCGACCTTCAGATGAACGTGACCGATGTCGACGCGGGGATCTATGGGTGGGCTTGGCTGAGTCATGCCACCAGTATAAAACGCAAACCGCCGCGGCCCTCAAGGGAGACCGCGGCGGCAGGGGGACAGGCGGGGAGATTGGATCAGTGGGCGGAATCGTACTCGAGCCAGACGTCCTGCGTGCCCGGGTCCATCTGCACCTCGGAGGCCGTCTCGATGTTGATCACTCCGTCATAGATCGGTCCCTGGGTGAAGTAGTAGGCGCGAGCGTAGGTCCGCAGCTTGGAGCTCAGGGAGTAGCGGTTGCCCACGGTCAGCTTGATGCGCAGCTCGGGCCCGGGGACCTCGGTCGTGCCCCACTTGGAATCCATTCGCGACGTCGTCGAGGCGCTGTAGCCGCCAACCCGCAGCTCGGAAAAGACGTTGCCGCTGTACACGCCCGAGCCGGTCCAGTTGGTGGTCAGGGCATTGCGGAAGACCAGCTCCACGACCGTGCCGTTCGGAAGGCTGTTCGAGCGGACGGTGATGTAGTCCCAGAAACGGCTCTCGGTGTTGGCCGTCGGAGACGAGTTGCCGAACGCGGTGGCCGTCTGCCGGTCGGCCAGGGCATACGAGCTGCCGTAGAGGTACTGGATCTGGGCGGTGGAATTGGCGGCGGCATCGCCGTAGACCAGGCCGTAACCGTTGTTGTACTGCACGCCGGCCGGGTCGGCGGTGGCGCCGGTGCTCTGCCCACCCGCGACGGCCGCGGGATCGTCGGAGAAGGTACCGGGGTAGCCGCTGGTGCTGGCCAGGGCATCGACGCCGAAGGTGGGGGTCTGCGCGTGAGCGGCGCCGATCGTGAGGAGCGAGAGGACGGCAGCCGCGAAGGTGATCTTTCTGGTGAACATGTCTATCTCCAAGTCGTGCAATTGTTGTCTGGATCGTTTCGTCTTACCCGCTCAGAGATACGCGGGACTGGCGATAGATCCGCCACACGACCGGAGAGCTGAAAGCTACGTTTTGCGCTGCATGGATTGCGTAAATTCGCGGGACTTTCCGCGCGGAATGGAAAGCGACTTCCAGTCCGCCGAGGCAAAATGTTTCGCAAGGAAAGTGATCTGCCCGACATGATAGGCGGCGTGGGTGATCCCGCGGTTAATCGCCTGTACCGCCGTGTGCGGCTCGGACCGGATGAGGACCGTCTTTCCGAGATCCTCGACGGTGAGGCTGTCCAGGGTCCCGAGCAGGCGGCTCCATCCCTCATCCCAGGAGGTCAGGAGAGCGGCGCGGCTGGTTCCCTCGTTGGGCTCGAACTCGGAGTCGCGGTTGCGGTCCGGCTTCTCTCCATCGGACGTGAGGAAGTCGGTCCACCGGGAGCGGAGATTGCCGGCCATGTGCTGGATGATCATGGCCAGGCTGTTCGCCTCGGGATCGAGAGTGACGGTGAGGTCCTCATCCCGGACCTGGGCGAGGGCTTTGTCCGCGAGCTCCTTGAGCTTGCGCGCCTGAATGCGGATGTCTTGCAGGAAGAGATCGGCAGGGTTGGTGTTCATGAGAGCGAGGCTATCACTCTTCGTACTCGTCCGAACCCTGCACCCAGAGGAACGACTGGATGTCGATCATGTCCCGCGGCTTCAGGCCGCTGAGGTCATGCCGCACGACCTCGGCAAACTGCAGGAGGTTGGCGTAGGTCTCCCAGGACGGCCGCGACTGATAAGTAAAGTCGAAGCCATACTCGCGTGCTGCCACGCGAGTGACGTTCGGCTTCAGAAAGATGTGTGTGTCCGGCTGCGCGATGAATCCGAAGACGGTGACCACCGGCCAGGTGAAGACACGCGTCTGCTTCCGCGGCAATCCTTCGACGACCGCACACCAGCGCCGGAACTTCGTTGCCACGTCGCCGGCCCCGTGGAGGAAGTCATAGAGGCCCCTTGCGAAAGAGCGTGCGCCGTCAGGCGACTTCACGGCATCCCGCAAAGCCATCTTTTCGAAAGAGAAAAGGAGATTGGTCCGGGATTCGATCCGCACTGCGCGGGCGGCGATCTCGGCGTGCCCATTCTCGCGAAGGAGCTTGCGGAACGTGGCGCGATCCAGGAGAGCATTCCACTGCTCGTGGGCCTCCCACTTGTAGCCGCGTTCCCAATCGACATAGGTCTCGTCGTGGAAACCTTCCGGAAAGAACCGCAGGAACTTGCGGCGGCAGCGCAGGGCTCCTGTCGAGCCTCTGCGGAGCCGCGGCAAGCCTGATGAGCTATTTGCCTGGATCGTCGATGAGCGTTCGTTCATGGATACCTCCATGAGCCCGCATTTGACCTGCGGGCAGAGCCACTCCGACGACTTGCAGGTTTCGAACCAGGTCAGTTCCCGGCCCCTGGTTTCTTCTGGGCGGTGCAGCAGAACGAATCATCGCCCGGCTTGCCCTTGCAGCAATACTTGATCTCTTTCCCCGGGAAGGTTATCTCCTCTTCTCCTTTCGGGCACGGGCCACAGCAGTAGACGATTCGGAGCGTTGCGGAGATGACCGAGGTATCGTCTTGAACCAGGAAGCTCAGCCTGTTGTTCTTGAGGAGGTCGCAGCTCACGGGGATTGTCTTTGTCAGGATCTGCCCTGCCGGCGCTCCGCCAGTATAGAGAGGCTGGACCGTACCGGGCACGGGGACGCCGCCGCTGAAGAAAGCGATGTTGTCGTTGTCCGAGGCATTAGCCCCAGGAAAGAGGGCCTGGTACCGGATGGTCAGTTGTGCCGACCAGCAGCGACATTCCGGCTTGGGTGATTTCCACGTGAAGGTGTGTCTGAAGCATTTGTTCTGTGTGGTTCCGCCGAAGATTGGCTCCCATCCCATAACGCAGGTCGCGGGAAAATCCGGCAAATGCGGCGTAGCTCCGGCCGGAGGCGGAGCCGTCAGGTTGACGACGTGCTGCTGATACGGCTTGGGGCACTTCTTCAGGATCGGAGGCTTTTCCTCTTCCTGGGCTATGCTCTCACCGGCAAAAGCACCCAGGGCGATACAAACCAGGGCCAGAGTCAGTAGCTTCCTCATGGCGGCATCTCCTTTCGCAGCGGCTCCCTTGCTGCTGCTGAAAGGAGAAACGGATCTACAGGAGGAACTTCCTCACTGAACGTGCTCCCATGAAAAAGGATATGATCCTGCAAAACTCAACGAGGAGTCTTTCATGGTGCGCACTGCCGCCCTGGCAGCAGTCCAGGAACCGCCCGCGGGAAAAGTGGCCCAGACGCTGCTGCACCGGCTCGACCGGCTGGCTGCCGTGCTGTTCGGCGACATTCCAGCCCCGGACATCCCGCCTCCCACCCTCTACCAGGAGATGCGGGAAGGCAGCACGACCAGAGGGGGAGCGAGCGAGAACTACAAGATCATGGGCAGGGTGGGAAGGTGGCTCTACCGGCACATGGAAGGCGACGCTACGGAAGCGGCGCTGGCCCGCGAGGAGGTGCTTCGCTACTTCGCGAGCGAGCGCAAGGAGGGGCTCATGCGCGGCGAGCAGGGCGCCAACTCCCCGCACGCCGAAATGCACTACGCGGCCCACCTGCTCGCCTACTTCGCCGGCATCGAGCTGAAGGACCGGGAGATGACGAGGGCCGGGCTGCTGTGGGTGCGGGACTTCCTCGCGACGTGCGCAGCCTGCGCGGTCGGCGGCAAGGTCTTCATGCCCGGCTTTCGCGTGAGGTCCGGCGCCGAGCCCATTTCCCCTGTCCGCGACCTCATCTACCAGGCGGCCCTGGGTAAGAAATTGAAGCTTACTTCCAAGCGCAAGGAGGATCGCTTCTTCCTTGGCGCGGAGCTCGCCGCGCATCTCCAGTCGCTCAAGGCCCTGCCCGAGCCGGAACGCGGCCGGCTTCCGAAGCTGCGGGCGAGAATGGTCGTGGAGCAGTTCGAAGGTGGCGGCTTCCTCGCCACGATCGAGAAGATCCCCGTGACGGGCCGCTCGCAGGAGGTCGTCGACTGGGTCCTGGCGGATCAGCGCGGGCTGGTGGACTTCGGCCGCGGATGGAAGCGGGAGAAGCCGGCCGTCGACCGGCCCGTTAGGCAGCGGACGGAGTCGCCCGCCTGAGCCTCACGCCGGGGGCTCCTCGGCCGGCAGCTCCTCGTTGAAGCGGATCCGGTTGCCGAACGGATCGATCACTTCCACGGACCTGGTGCCGTAAAACGTCTCTTCGAGCCCCGGCCGAAGGTACTTGTAGTTCCTGGCAGCGAGCTCCTGATGGAACTCGTCGATACCGGTCATCCAGACGAACATGGTCGATCCCGGGCAGCAGTCGCCGTGGTGCTCGGACAGGTGCAGGGTCAGGCTGCCCCGCGACACCTGCATGTAGAGCGGAGCCACGTCCTCGAACCGGTGCTCCCAGTCGACCTGAAACCCGAGGTAATCGACGTAGAACTCCCTCGCCTTCTCGACGCTGAAGATGCGGAGGATCGGAATGGTCTTGAGCATTTCGACGGGCATGAATGATCTCCCTCCTTGGAAGGATATGATCCTGCAAAACCCAACCGGGAGTCTTTCACGATGCGCACTGCTATTTTGGCTGCGGCCCTGTTCCTCTCAACCAGCCCTCTCTTCGCCCAAGCCGACAGCGAGCAAGTCCAGCGGCGGCACAAGGGAACTTCCCCAAATCCGGGGGAGACTCGGACCGTCAGCGCAGGTGAGGTGGTCTTCGAGGAAGTAGACCAGACGGAGTACCTCTGGGCGGAGCTGCGGTCGGACATCGTGGCCCCGGGCCAGGGTATCATCCTGAAGAAAGGAAGCCTGCTCTGGGCCTCCAAGGCCGAGGGCACCAAGCGCGAGTTCTGCGATGTCGACCTTCCGGGCCAATTCTGCTTCACGGACGAGGACGGCAACGGCACGCTCGACAAGGCCAGAGTCGTGGGTGGCAGCCGGATTCCCAGCGTCTCCGCCCGATACACCGAGTACTGGAAGCCGGAGAAGCCGGAAGAGGGCCGCAAAGACGACCACCGGTGGGAGCTCGTCTACCTTGGCGCCGGCGGCGGCGTCCTCCGGTTCTCGGCCCGCGAGTATCTCGACGACCCTGACCGGCCCTCGACTCAGAACGAGATCACCTACGATCTCAAGGCGGGCGAGCCCACGAGCCTGACCTTCCGCGGGGTGAAGCTGGAGGTCTTGGAGGCGGGCAACGAGGGGATCAAGTATCGGGTAGAAGCGGGGGAGTGAGTGGCGTTCGCATGGCCGCTTTGAAAGAGGTCTTTCAAAGTCTGGGGAGCTTTTAAAGGAAACGGCTCTTTTCTTTCAAAGGTCGGCTCGCTGAGAATCAGGCTCAGCCGACGGAAGAGACTTCCGAGCCAGTGGGAAGTCCGTTCCGGATGGTCGGAAGTGACTTTCGGGCAGTCGGCAATGAGATCAGAAGGCTCGGAAGTGACTTCCGGGCGGGCGAACGTGAGCTCCGGACAGCTGGGAAGTCAGTTCCGGGCGCTGGGAAGTGGGATCCGGACGCAGGGAAGTCGCTTCCCGAGGCAGGGAAGTGACTTCCAGGGGCAGAGAAGTCACTTCCCTGCCCCCCGTGCTAGCCTCGCCACATGCCCAAGACCAACGAGTTCTGCGATTACATCGTGGACCTGCTCTCGCCACTAGGTCAGGCCTCGTACAAGTTCATGTTCGGCGGCTACGGGGTGTACGTGGACGAGCTGATGATCGCCATCGTGGCGGACGACCAGCTTCTCCTCCGGGCGGATGGCGAGAACCGGCCCGACTACGAGGCGCTGGGCATCGGGCCGTTCCAGCCCTATGAGGACAAGAGCCGCTCCATACCGTTCTATGTCGTTCCCGACGAGGTCATGGACGACCCGGACGAACTGGTGGAGTGGGCACGCAAGTCCGTGGCTGCCACGCTCAGGAAGAAAGCGAAGGCCGGAAAGAAAGCAGGGGGAGCGAAGAAGCGGGGCGCCACACCGACGTGAGCCCCGCAGAGCGCTCACTCGGGCCGGCGCCCGCTCCAATACTGCGGATGCCTCTTCTGGTGAGCCACCGCAGCTATCCAGAGCAATTCTTCGAGCTCGATGAAAACCACTGTGTACGGAAACCGCCGAACAAGACCTTTGCGGGTCTCCTGGTCAGTTTGGAGGGGAAATGCCCGGGGATTCTGCTGAATGCGCCGAACGGCCGCTTCGACCTCTTGCCGGAGCTCGCGTCCGAGCCCGGGTCGCTCCCTTTCATAGAAGATGATTCCTTGGTGCAGGTCCCACTCGGCTTCCGAGTGGAAGATGACCTGCTTCAAGGATAGCGCTCGTGTAGCTCAGCAAAGACCTGCTCGGCAGGTTTTCCATTCGCCGTGCCGCTCCGGATCTCGGAGACTCGCCGCGAGATCTCCGCGTCCCAGGCAGCGGCAGCGCCCTCCTCTTCCGGCTCCAGCGAGCTGAGGAGAAAGTAGGCCAGCTCCGCACGTTCCTCCCGAGGGAGCTTCTCCAATTGGGTCTTGTAGCGCTCGACGCTCAAGGTGGCACCTCCATGAAGAATGCTAGCACAGCCTTCTCCAAAGCCGCTACGGAGTTCTGGAGGGTCGCCGAAGTACGAGTGGTTTACCGCGGAACTGCGTTACAGAGGGGAGCGAAGAAGCGGGGCGCCACACCGAAGTGACGCCCCTCTTCAGCCGTCAGTTCGGCGAGATCGGCGCCGGCGAGAAGTTCGTCTGCGTGTCCACGTCGGCTCCCCTTTGTCCGTCGAAGAGCACGAAGCTGAAGGAGTAGCCCTTGTTCTGGGCCACGCCGTGGCAGCCCATGCAGCCGCCCATGTTGAAACCCTTGATCGCGGATGGATCCCCTGTCGGCGAGAAGGCGACATTGCTCGTGGCGCGGTTGAAGGCGAGCGTGCCGTTTTTGGCGACGGCCTTGTTGAACGGGGCGACCGGGGCTACCAGAGGCGGGAGGCCCTGGAAGTGCTGCAATCCTTCATTGGTCTCGATGACGAGGTTCGCCAGGTAGAGCGGCTGGCCGATGCCCGTGGGATCGTTCGGATTGGACGGGTTTGGCGGCAGGCTCTGGATGTCGACCGCCTGGAACTGCGTGCCGACGAGCTCGTAGTTCAACCAGACCGAGCTCGGGTTCACCGCTTTGATCGCCGCGTGAACCTGGCTGTTGATCTTTTGCGTGCCCGGGAGGATCGGGTACTTGCGGGTTACCGGCAGGGCGGCGGACGGCTGGGGGTAGAAGGTGGCGCGCTGCGGCGGGCCGGCGAATGGCTGGCCGGGGAAGAAGTTGGAGTACGTGAACCCGGCCTCGTCGTTGTCGACGTGTTCCCAGGTCGAGAAGATGAAGGTTCCGCCCCGCGGGCTCGGGGAGGACGTTCCCTGTGACGCGTGAACGCGCTGGATGATGTGGATCCCGACCAGTCCGAACGTCGCGTAGCTCATGCACGCCTTGCCGTTCTCGGTCTTGAAGTAGGCAGCTTCCGCGGTGTGGTACTTCGAGGGATCTTCGTTCTGGATGGGGATCCAGGCGGTCTTGATGTGGACGGAGCCGATGGGGCAGGGCGTCACATTGGTGTTCGGTCCGGCTTTCTGATAAGTGGCGATGCAGCTCTGAGCGTCGTATGACGTCACCGCGCTGGGGCCGGGGCCCCCGGGGCCCTGCGCCGCGCTGGTCCGGTAGGGAAGCCTGATCCTCGTTCCCTTGGCGACGCTGGCCGCCGCCTGCGCCACGGAGTCCAGGTAGAACTTGTTCTGCTGGACGTAGTTGTAGAAGTCGTAGTTGACCTTGACTTCATACAGGACCGGCTGCGGGTTCGGCTTCGTCGGGCTCCCCTTCCACACGCGCGGCGCCACCGGCAGCCCGACGACGCAGCTGCAATTCGGCGTACCCGTCCCCGTCGAGCTGCAGGGGTTCTTGGTAAAGCCGCCGCAGAGAGCGGCCGGTTGCTCCAGAGCCTCGGAGAGGACCTCGACGGTCTCGTCGAGGCTGTCGTAGACCAGCTTGCCGCCCTGGCCGAAGAGCCGCCGCGGCACGGCAGGTTTGCCCTGGCTGTCGGAGCACAGGGGCGGATTGGGGAGCGGTCCGTAGTTCGGCGCCTGGTTCCAGGGTCCCGGGTCTATGTTGGTGGTGGGCGGATAGAAGAAAACCTCGCGCTTCTCCTTGAACGTTTCCCAGACGAGCAGGGAGTCGCTGGCAGCGGTCGTGAAGCGCTGGTTGAGGTCGGGGAAGCCCCGCTGCTCGTTGTTCTTCGCCGGGTCGAGAGCCGGCCAGTTGGCGGCGAAGAAGCTGTTCCAGGCGAAGTAGTCCCATTGCGGCTGGGCCGTAGGCGACGTGTTCGGAAACGACGGGCAGGTGAGATAGGGCGTTCCGCCGTTCTGCAGGCAGCCCACGGATGCAACGGAAGGAGCGGGAGAAGCGGAAGGAGAGGGAGAAGGGCTCACTTCTGCTGGGTTGACATCCGGATCGTCCGGGCGGCAGGCCAGGCTCGAGACGAGCAGGAGGAGTGCAGGTACAAGGCGAATCCAGCGGCTGAAAATGCTCATGCGGCGCCTCCTGTCAAGTTTGCTTCAACTTGCGAAGGCTGCGCCCTGGAGGCACCTTTGTCAAGGCGGGGCGCCACGGGAGTGGCGCCCCGCAGGGGAAGGATCAGGCCTGGACGGCCCGCTTGGCGCTCGTGGGCTCGGCTTCCTGGCCAGGAATCCGCATGCCATAGAACGACCGGTAGACGAAGACCGTCGAGATGATGAAGAAGATCGCCGCCGCCAGCAGGCGCGGCGTGCGCTCCATCTCGACCGCCAGCTCCACGGCCAGCAGGCCGAAGAGCGTCGTGAACTTGATGATCGGGTTCATCGCCACCGAGGAGGTGTCCTTGAACGGATCGCCCACGGTGTCGCCCACGACCGTGGCCGCGTGCAGCGCGCTCCCCTTCTCTTTCAGGTCCACTTCCACGATCTTCTTCGCGTTGTCCCAGGCGCCGCCGGCGTTGGCCATGAAGATCGCCTGGTAGAGGCCGGAGATCGCGATGGAGATCAGGTAGCCGATGAAGAAGTACGGCTCCAGGCAGGCGAAAGCCAGCGTCGAGAAGAAGACCACCAGGAAGATGTTGAACATCCCCTTCTGGGCGTAGGTGGTGCAGATTTCCACGACCTTCTTGCTGTCTTCGATCGAGGCCTTTTCGGAGCCCGTGTCGAGGCGGATGTTCTTCTTGATGAACTCGACGGCCCGGTAGGCGCCGGTCGATACCGCCTGGATGGAGGCGCCGCTGAACCAGTAGATGATGGCGCCGCCGGTGATCAGGCCCAGCAGGAACGGCGGGTGGAGGAGCGAGAGGTTGGTGACGAGGTCCGGCCTCAGGCCTTCCGTGAGCACCATGATGATGGAGAAGATCAGCGTCGTGGCGCCCACCACCGCGGTGCCGATGAGCACCGGCTTGGCTGTCGCCTTGAAGGTGTTGCCGGCGCCGTCGTTGGCCTCCAGGTGGTGCTTGGCGCGGTCGAAGTCGACGTCGAAGCCGTAGTCCTTCTTGAGCTCCTGCTTGATGTTGGGCAGGGTCTCGATCATGGAGAGCTCGTAGACCGACTGCGCGTTGTCCGTCACCGGGCCGTAGGAGTCGACCGCGATGGTCACCGGGCCCATGCCGAGGAAGCCGAACGCGATCAGGCCGAACGCGAAGACCGCCGGAGCGATCATCAGGGCTTCGGGACCGACGGGCAGGGTGCCGGCCACGCCGGCTCCGATGCCCATCAGGGCGACGATGGTCAGGCCCATCCAGTAGCCGCTGAAGTTGCCGGCGACCAGGCCGGAGAGGATGTTGAGCGACGCGCCGCCTTCGCGGGACGCGATCACGACTTCCTTGACGTGGCCGGACTCGACCGAGGTGAAGACCTTCACGAACTCGGGGATCAGCGCGCCGGCGAGCGTGCCGCACGAGATGATCGTCGACAGCTTCCACCACAGGGTGGGATCGTTGTTGAGCTCGGGGATCAGCAGGTAGGAGACGAGGTAGGTGACCGCGATCGAGAGCACCGAGGTCAGCCAGACCAGCGAGGTCAGCGGCGTCTCGAAGTTCATGCTCTCGGCGTTGGCCCAGCGCGAGCGGGCGACCGCCTCGTTGATCATGTAGGAGACGCCGCTGGTGATGACCATCATGATGCGCATGACGAAGATCCAGACCAGGAGCTGGATCTGGTTGGCCGGGTTCGCCACCGCGAGCAGGATGAAGGTGATCAGCGCCACGCCGGTCACGCCGTAGGTCTCGAAGCCGTCGGCGGTGGGACCGACCGAGTCGCCGGCGTTGTCACCGACGCAGTCGGCGATCACGCCGGGGTTGCGGGCGTCGTCTTCCTTGATGTTGAAGACGATCTTCATCAGGTCGGAGCCGATGTCGGCGATCTTGGTGAAGATGCCGCCGGCGATCCGCAGCGCCGCGGCGCCGAGCGACTCGCCGATGGCGAAGCCGATGAAGCAGGGGCCGGCGTAGTCACCGGGGATGAACAGCAGGATGCACAGCATGATGAACAGCTCGACGCTGATCAGCAGCATGCCGATGCTCATGCCCGAGCGCAGCGGGATGGCATAGATCGGGAACGGCTTGCCCCGCAGCGAGGCAAATGCCGCGCGCGAGTTGGCGAACGTGTTCACCCGGATGCCGAACCAGGCGACCCCGTAGCTGCCGAGGATGCCGATCACGCTGAACGCCAGGATGACCGCCACCTTCTCCGGCTCGAACTTGAGCAGGTAGCCGAAGTAGAAGTAGATGATCACGGCGATGAACAGCCAGAGGATCGCCAGGAACCGGCCCTGGGTGAACAGGTACGTCTTGCAGGTGGCGTAGATCAGCTCCGACACCTCCAGCATCGACGAGTGCACGGGCATGTTCTTGAGCTGGCTGTACATCGCCAGCCCGAACATCAGCCCGAGCGCCGACACGACGAGGCCGG
>DATLNC010000066.1:0-18172 GCA_035536935.1 Thermoanaerobaculia bacterium | reverse complement strand
CCTACGGGCAATATTACGAGCAGATCCCCATGGACCTCGTCATCCGCTCGTTCTCGTTCGAGCGCCAGGCGCGCATCTTCAACTACAGCCCGACGAGCACGGCGACCGATCCGCAGGCCGAAGCGGATCTCGGCCAGGAATCAGCCATCTTCGGCGGCTTCACGGAGCCGGTGGACCCGGACCTCGGCAACCAGTACATCAACGAGGCCCTGCTCGGCTACGAGTACATGCTGCGGCCGGCGATCGCGGTGGGGGTCAAGGCGATCTACCGCGATTACGGCGAGGTGATCGAGGACTTCCTCTGCGCGGACGACGGCACCTACTGCATCGGCAATCCGGGCAAGGGGATCATGGACCGGGTCTTCACCCTGGACTACGCCAACACGTTCGAGGCGCCCGAGCCGGAGCGCGTGTTCAAGGGCGTGCAGCTCGACGTGCAGAAGCGCCTGTCGCACAGTTGGCAGGGCATGGCTTCCTATCTCTACTCGAAGCTGGAGGGGAACTTCGACGGCCTCTACGCGCCGTTCACGAACGTCGGAGCCGATCCGAACATCACGGCGGCCTACGACTACTTCGACTTCTTCACCAACGGCAGCGATCTGACGCGGATCACGAACGAGGGGCCGCTGTCGAACGACCGGCGTCACCAGTTCAAAGCCTCGGGCGTGTTTTTCACTCCCTGGAAGCTGTCGCTGGGGGCGTCGGCTTATTACCGCACGGGCACGCCGGTGACCCGCTACGGCTTCTCGGACATCTACGGCCGCTACGAGTTCTTCCTGTCCAAGCGCGGCTCCGAAGGGCGGACCCCCGACAGCTACGAAGCGGACCTCCACTTCGGTTACCCCGTCGAGGTCGGTCCGGCGAGCGTGAACCTGTTGCTTGACGTCTTCAACGTCCTGAACGCGCAGAGACCCGTGCTGCTCGATCAACGCTGGGGCTTCCAGGAGGCGGACAACTCGTCTCCGACTCCGTTGAACCCGGGGTACAGGAAACCGGTGCTGCGAACGCCTCCGACTTCATTCAGGCTGGGGGTGCGGGTCAGCTTCTGACCTCGCCCCGCCCCCTCTCCACCTGCGATATGCTCGCGCGGTTTCAACCTTCCGCGACGGAGAGGTCCTTGACATGAAGATTCCATCGCTCATCCTCAAGCAGATGTATACCCAGGGCAGCCTGGAGAACGTCGAGGACGGCGTTCGGTTCAGCCTCAAGAACCGGCTGAGCAATGCCACCCTGACCCAGCTCAAGGAAGTCCGGATCGACGGCCGCGCCGTCCCGCTCGAGCGGCTCACCCTGGAGCTCAACGGCGACAGCGTCGCCGGCACCGAGGTCAACCCGAACAAGGCCGTGGCTTTCCCGCTCGCCCGCGTGGTCCGCATCCACGCCCTGTGCGACCAGCTCGACAAGGGGCAGCATGAGATCGCCCTCGCCTTCGACACCGAGCCCTTCGGCTCCCTCTCGTTCAAGGTCAAGGATGCCATCGCCGAGCGGGTAAAGCGCACCTCCGTCCCGGCGGACAAGGAGAACAACGCCAGCCCGGAGATCATCCGCGCCCGGCAGAAGTTCGTCGAGGAGTTCTCGGGCCACAAGCTCCAGCACATCGACAAGTTTTCCTTCGATCCGGCCATCACCGCCGGCAATATCGAGAACTTCACCGGCGTCGCCCAGGTGCCCATCGGTTTCGCCGGGCCGATCAAGATCAACGGCGAGCATGCCCAGGGCGAGTTCATCGTCCCCCTGGCGACCGCCGAGGGCACCCTCGTCGCCTCCTACAACCGCGGCATGAAGGTGCTCAACCTCTCGGGCGGCGTCACCTGTACCGTCGTCGGCGACAGCATGCAGCGCGCGCCGGTGTTCGTGTTCGACAACGCCCGCGACGGCCGCGATTTCGTCAAGTGGGTGGACGAGCACATCGATCAGATCCGCGAGGAGGCCGAGGGCACTTCCAGCGTGGCCAAGCTGACCTACATCGACCGCTACCTGTCGAACAAGCTGGTCTTCCTGCGCTTCAACTACACCACCGGCGACGCCGCGGGCCAGAACATGGTCGGCCGCGCCACCTTCGCCGCCTGTTCCTGGATCCTGGAAAACCACGACAAGATCCGCCACTTCTACCTGGAGTCGAACTTCGCCACCGACAAGAAGTCGTCCCAGATCAACGTGATGCGTACCCGCGGCAAGCGCGTCACCGCCGAGGCGACCATCCCGCGCGACATCCTGGTCCAGAACATGCGGGTCGATCCCGAGACGCTCCACTACCACGCCGGCATCGCCAACGTCGGCGCCTTCATCTCCGGCGCGAACAACAACGGGGCCCACTCCCCCAACGGCATCACGGCCATGTTCATCGCCACCGGCCAGGACGTGGCCAACGTGGCGGAGTCCTCGGCGGGCATCGTCTACACGGAGATCACACCGGAAAAGGACCTCTACATCTCCATCACCATCCCGTCCCTGATCGTGGCCACCCACGGCGGCGGCACGGGCCTCGCTACCCAGCGCGAGTGCCTGGAGATCCTGGGCTGCGTAGGCAAGGGGAAGGTCAAGAAGCTCGCCGAGATCGTCGCGGGCGTAGTGCTGGCGGGCGAGATCTCGCTGGCTTCGGCCATCTCCTCGCTCGACTGGGTGTCGAGCCACGAGCAGTACGGGCGCAACCGGTAGCAAATGCCGGTTCCCTCTCCGCCCGACACGCTCGCCGGTTTCGAGATCCTGCCGGACACGCCGCCGCAGGGGCTCTTCCGGCGCCTGGTCACGGTCAACCGCCACCTGTTCGCCCTGCTCTTCGGCGCGATCGTCGCCCACACCCAGCGCGGCCTGCACGAAGGGCGGGGCCGGGGCTTCCGCCTCTTCTTCCTGCTCGAGCGGCTGATCGCCTGGCTGGTGCGGCCGTTCCTCGACCGCACCCTGCGCGACCAGCCCTTCCCGGTGCAGCTCCGCCGCCGCCTGGAGATCCTCGGGCCGACCTACATCAAGCTCGGGCAGGTCCTCGCCCTGCGCCAGGACATCCTCCCCGCGGAGATCACCGAGGAGCTCAAGAACCTCCTGGACCGCCTCCCGGTCGTCCCTTTCGACCGCTACCTGACGCTCATCGAGGCGGACCTGGGGCGGCCGGTGACGGAGATGTACTCCTGGATCGATCCGGTCCCGATCGGCTCGGCCTCGATCGCCCAGATCCACCGCGCCACGACGCTCGAAGGGGACTCGGTCATCCTCAAGGTGGTCAAGCCGGGCATCCGCGAGACGCTGAACCGGGACGCGATCCTGCTCCGCTTCCTGGGCGCGGTACTGCAGATCTTCCTTTCACAATACCGTCCCAGGCAGGTCATCACGGAGTTCGTGGAGTACACCCGCCGCGAGGTGGACCTGCGGCGCGAGGCGGACAACGCCGAGACGTTTTCCGCCAACTTCCACGACCTGGAAGGGGTGGTCTTCCCCCGCATCTACCGCCGGTACAGCGGCCGCGGGGTGCTTACCATGGAGTTCCTGGCGGGCTACAAGCCGGGCGCGCCCCAGGCGCATGAGCTCACCGAAGAGGGCCGCGACCGGCTGGTCGACCTGGGCGCCGCTAGCATCATCCGCATGCTCTTTCAGGATGGCTTCTTCCACGCCGACCTCCACCCCGGCAATCTCCTGATCCTCCCCGGCCCCCGGCTCGGGTTCATCGACCTCGGCATGGTCGGCCGTTTCAGCGAGGACATCCGGCGCACGATGCTCTACTACTACTACGAGCTGGTCATGGGGGACGCCGAGGGCGCGGCGCGCTACCTGGCCCAGATCGCCGACACCGGCCCGGGCTCCGATCCGCACGGCTTCCGCCGCGAGGTAACCGAGATCCTCCACCGCTGGAACCGCAACGCCAACTTCCGCGATTTCTCTCTCGCCCAGCTCATCATGCGCTCGGTCGCCCTGGGCGCCCAGCACCGGATGTACTTTCCGGTCGAGATGGTCCTCATGATCAAGGCCCTGGTGACGTTCGAAGGGGTAGGCCAGATCCTCAAGCCGGGGCTGGACGTGGCCGCCGTCTCCCGGGAGCACGCCCAGGTCATCTTCCAGCGGCAGTTCAGCCCGCAGCACCTCTACCAGCAATTCCTGCGCGGCGTACCCGAGATGCTCGAGGCGGTCTCCAAGTCGCCGATGCTGGTCCTCGAAGGATTGCGCCTCCTGGAGCAGGCCACGAGACGCCCCGAGAACCCGTTCCGCGGCTTGCGCGGCACGATCTTCGGCGGCTTCTGCATCGTGGCCGGCGCGGTTCTCGCCGGCGCCAACGGCCCGTGGCCGATCTGGGCCGCGCTGTTCCTGATTGGCACGGTCATCGCCCTCCACCGCGGAAGGTGAAGGCCCTTTCTCTTCTACTTCGTCAGGGCCTGCCAGACATCCAGCCGCTGCCAGTCTTCCATCTTCTTGCCGTCTAAAAAAACCGTCGGGGTGGAATGAATGTCGAGCCGTGCGCCGAGCTCCGTGTCCTCCCGGATGCGGTTGCTGGAGGCGCGGCTGTTCATCAGCTCGGTAATGCGGGCTGGGTCCAGCCCGGCCTCTTGCGCCAGGGAGGGCCAGAGCCCCGGTCCCAGCGCAGTCTGGACGCGGAAGAGACGGTCGTGCATGTTCCAGAAGGCGGCGCTGCCGCCGAGGGACCGGGCGGCCTCGGCCATCTCGGCGGCTTCGCAGGCGTGCTCGTGGAGGGTCTGCCGCACCAGGGAGTTGCACTCCGGCTCCAGGGGGAAATGCTTGTAGACGATCCGGAGGCGGTCCCCCATCGCGGGCAGGACCTCGGCCTCGAAGGTCTCGGCGAAGCTGCGGCAGGCAGGGCACTGGAAATCGCTGAAAACCACCGCGGTGTGCGGCGCCGCCGGGTTGCCCCGCACCGGGTCGTCCGGCCGGAGCGGGATGGCGTTCGAGGCCTGGCGCTGCTGGAGATAGCGTTGGAGGTCCGTGTCCTCGTAGAAGGTACGGGCGTAAGCGCTCGCCTCGCGCGCAGTCTTCCGCGCCGAGGAGACCATCAGCCCCTGCACGCAGAGGACCGCCCAGGCGATCATCAGCAGGACGCCGGCGAAACCGAGGCGAGCGGGCGGCCACCCCGCCTCGTCCCCTTGGGATTCCCGGAACAGCTTCCAGCCCAGGAAGAGCATGGCGAAGTTGATCAGGTGCGTGAGCGTGCACCACCAGCAGACGGCGCCCAGGCGGGCGAACATCACGCTGATCAGGAAGGCCGAGAAGAGCGCGCCGGCCAGGTTGAGGCCGAGCGGGATCGCATGCCAGTACCGCCCCCGTTCCCGCGGCCGTCCCACCGCCAGGTACCAGATACCGAGGGCGCCGAAGTAGACAGCCCCGTAGGTCGCGGTCGGAACCCCTCCCGGCCCGATCGCCCACGGGCTGGCCAGCACATCGGCGCAGCCTCCCTCCTCCGCGTTGCAGGCCAGGCGGAACACCGCCCCCGGCTCCTGGGTCAGGTGATAGCTCGTGAGCATCAGGCTGATGCCGGTGGCGGCCAGGGCGAGCGCCACCAGGAGGGGCAGGGTCCAGCTTCGGGTTGTCTTCGTCATGGTGCGGTACAATAAACCACACGCTCAGTTGAAGTTCATCTCGGGGTCTGCCCTTCGCAACGAAGGAGGAGGTCGAATGAGCACACGTGTACTTGCGCTGGTCCTGCCGGCTCTCTTTGCCGGCTCGGCTATCGCGCAGCCGCCCGCGCAGGTCAAGGACGTCAACACCACCCAGACCGGCGGCACGTACCAATGGAGCACTGATTTCGTGGACATGGGGGGCGCCGCTTGGTTCACGGTCACGGATGGCATCCATGGCACCGAGCTGTGGAAGTCCGACGGCGCCGAGGCCGGCACGCACCTGGTCCGCGACATCTGCCCCGGCGCGTGCTCGTCCGCACCGCGGGGCTTCGTGGCTGTGGGATCCACCCTTTACTTCTCCGCCGACGACGGAGCGCACGGCTACGAGCTGTGGAAGTCCGACGGCACCGAGGCCGGCACGGTCCTCGTCAAGGACCTTGTTCCCGGCTTGATGGGCGCCAATCCTTTCGGGCTCTTCGAGCTGGGCGGGACCTTCTACTTCTCCGCCCTGCTGGATGCGACGGGCCGCGAGCTTTGGAAGAGCGACGGCACGGCGGCAGGCACCGTTCTGGTCGAGGATCTCTGGCCGGGTCCGGGCAGCTCCTCCCCCGCGCCGATGGCCCGCCTGGGCAGCGTCATTCTCTTCGCCGCGGAAGACGCGCTGGGACGCGAGCTCTGGAGCACGGATGGTACCGAGGCCGGAACCTCCCTGGTCAAAGACATCCATGCGGGGTCCGGATGGTCCCTGTTCAACGAGTTCCCGATCTATCCGGGGAGTCAGACCTTTGCCGTCTCCGGCGGGCGGCTCTTCTTCGCCGCCAATGACGGGGCGTCCGGCAACGAGCTCTGGGTCACCGATGGCACCGCGGCCGGGACGTCCCTGGTCGAGGACATCTTTCCGGGGACCGAGTCTTCCTTCCCCTACAGCCTGGTGGATCTGGGCGGGCAGGTGCTCTTCCGCGCCGATGACGGACCCGATGGAGCCGAGCTGTGGATCAGCGGCGGCACCGCCGCCAACACCTTCCTGGTCAAGGACATCCAACCCGGAGGAGCCTCCGTTCCGTGGGAGCTGACGGTCGCGGGCCCCTGGGTCTACTTCCGGGCCAACGACGGCGTCCACGGCTCCGAGCTGTGGCGCAGCGACGGCACGGAGGCCAACACGGCCCTGGTCAAGGACATCAACCCGAACCCCAACAATTTCTTCTCCTTCTACGGCCTGGCCGCCGTCGGCTCCACCGTCGTCTTTTTCGCCGACGACGGCACGACCGGCGTCGAGCCCTGGAGGAGCGACGGTACCGAAGCCGGCACGGTCCCGCTCGCCGACCTGAATCCGGGAAGCGGAAGCTCCAACAGCCCGTTCTTCTCCGACCGCAGGAAAACGATCGGCGGACTCTGGTACTTCCGCGGCTTTGACGACGAGCAGGACGTGGAGGTCTACGTCAGCGACGGCACCCCCGCGGGCACCCGGCAGCTCGCGGAGATCAACACTCAGACCTCCGCCTTCCAGGTGGAATTCACGGGCATGCTCTTCGGCGCCAATCCGATGGCCGACCTCAACGGCACCCTCTTCTTCCAGGCATCCGACGGCATCTCCGGATCCGAGCTGTGGAAGAGCGACGGCACCGTAGCCGGCACCGAGCAGGTCGCGGATGCTTCTCCAGGTCCGGGCGGGTCCGTGCCATTCGAGATCACCCCTCGGGGGAACAGCGTCCTCTTCAGCGCCCAGGGCAGCTTCACCCAGGGGCGCGAGCTCTGGATCTCGGATGGCACCGAAGCCGGGACCAACCTGCTCATGGACCTGGAGCCGACCGGCTCCACCTCGGGTGGCTGGCCCTGGTGGCTCACTCCTGCCGGCGGCCTGGTCTACTTCACGAGCGATATCGGCAACGGCAAGCTGTGGAAGAGCGACGGCACCCCCGAAGGCACCCTGCCCGTGCGCGACGCCGCCCCGACCGCCTTCGCCGTGACCGAGCTGACCCCCATGGGCGGCTTCCTCTTCTACAACGGCGCCGGCCCCGCGGGCTATGAGCTGTGGAGGACGGACGGCACCGAGAATGGAACCGTCCAGGTCGCGAACATCGCTCCCGGCTCGGCCTCCTCGAATCCGGACCGGCTCACCCCGGTGCGCAACCTCGTCTTCTTCTCCGCCGACGACGGCTCCTCGGGCCGGGAGCTCTGGGCAAGCGACGGCGCCACCACTTTTCGGGTCAAGGACATTGTCCCCGGGGCTGGCTCCGGGATCGCGAACACGCTCGACGACCAGGCCTTCCGCTTCGACCACTGGGCGGCCACAGCCACGGTGCGCGGCAAGCTCTTCTTCCCGGCCGACGACGGGGCCGCGGGCGAGGAGCTGTGGGTGAGCGACGGCACCGAGGAGGGTACCTTCCGGCTCCGGGACATCTGCCCCGGCCCGCGCTCGTCCGAGATCCACTGGCTGACCTCCGTCGGCAAGCGGGTCTACTTCGTCGCCGACGACGGCACCCATGGCCGCGAGCTGTGGGTGAGCAACGGCACCGCTCTCGGCACCCGGATGCTGGCCGATCTCTTCCCCGGCGAGGGCTCCTCCCTGCCCGAGCAGCTCAACGCCGTGGGGCAGAACCTGGTCTTCTCGGCCCACACTCCGGATCACGGGCGCGAGCCCTGGCTCACCGACGGCATCGAGGTTGGCACCCGCCGGCTGGCCGATCTCGCCCCGGGTCCGATCCCCTCCTCTCCGGTCAACTTCACCCTCTCCGGCCCCTGGCTCTACTTCGCGGCTACGGACGCCGATACCGGCTTCGAGCTCTACTCGGTTCCGCAGGAGTCCGTGGATGGAGGAATGAGCTTCTACACGTTGACTCCCTGCCGCCTCGTGGACACCCGCGTCAGCGGAGGCCCGCTCTCGGGGGGCGGCCCTGTGACCTTCGGCGCGGCCGGCCTCTGCGGCATCCCCGAAACGGCGAAGGCCATCGCGGTGAACGTGACCGCGGTCGCCCCGTCCATCTCCGGATTTCTGGATCTCTACCGTGCCACTACGATGCCCCCGGGCACCAGGCTGCTCTCCTTCACGCCGGGGAGGGTCCGGTCCAACAACGCCACGGTCCACCTGGGCGGCGGCGCCTTCACCGCGCTGGCCCTCCCGGAATTCTCCATGAGCGTCCACCTGATCGTGGACGTGAGCGGGTATTACGAATAGGCCCCGAAAGAGATATTCTTCCTTTATCACTGAAGAAAGAGGGCTCCCGGGCGGGAGCCCTCTTTCCTGGAGGTATGCCGGATGCTACGCCTCGCCCGTCTCCTGGTGATCTCCGCCCTGCTCGGCCCGGCCCTCCAGGCTCAGCCGGCGTTCCTGGTCAAGGACATCAACCCCGGCATTGGCATCCCGTCCTGGCCCTACAACACGGAGTGGGTCACTCGGGGAGACCTAGCCGCCTTCACCACGCGTGACTCCGTCCATGGCATGGAGATCTGGCGGAGCGACGGCACCGCCGCGGGAACCTACCCGATCGTGGACGTCTGCCCGGGTATCTGTTCGTCCAGTCCAAGCGCCCTGGCGGTCGTGGGCAGCACGATCTTCTTCGGGGCGTACGACGGCGTACACGACCGCGCCCTCTGGAAGAGCGACGGCACCGCCGCAGGGACCACCCTGGTCCGGGAGATCTCCCCTTCGAGGCCGGTCGCGCTCGGCAGCCTGCTCGTGTTCGCCGGCACGACGCCCGAAGGTGGCGAGGAGATCTGGCGGAGCGACGGCACACCGGCCGGCACCTTCCCGCTGGGCGACCTGTGGCCGGGGGCGGACAGCTCGTCTCCACGGCCGCTGGGATATGCCGGGAGCTCGCTGCTCTTCTCGGCCTCTGACCCCGTGCACGGGCGCGGGCTGTGGAAGACCGACGGAACCGCCGCGAGCACCTCCTTCGTCATGGCCTTCCCGTCTCTCGGTCCCAATACGTACAACCACCATCTCTACCCCTCGATCGGCAGCCGGCTGTTCTTCCCCGCTGGCGACGGTTATCTCTGGGTCAGCGATGGCACTCCGGCGGGGACCCACAAGGTGTCCGACGCTTACATCTACACCAGCACCAGCGGGCTTAACTCCCCCGTCGCACTCGGGGACGAAATATACTTCACCGGCCACGACGCGAGCGGCTTCGAGCTCTGGAAGAGCGACGGCACCCCGGCTGGCACCGTTCGCGTGAAGGACGTGCGTCCCGGTGAGGAAAGCTCGTTCCCCAGCGAGCTCACCGTGGCTGGAGACCTCGTCTTCTTCTACGCCACGACGGCGGACTTCAGCACTCCCGAGCTCTGGAGAAGCGACGGCACCGCGGCCGGCACCTTGCCCATTGAGCCCACCTCCGTCTTCTATTTGCAGGAGGACAGTTTCAACGGCTTCCAGGCACTTGGAGAAAAGCTGGTCTTCTTCGCCTTCACGGAGGAGGACGCCTTCGAGCCCTGGGTGTCGGACGGCACCGGGGCCGGAACCGTCCAGCTCGTAGACATCTATCCGGGATTCGCTTCCTCGTACGACTCTTTGCCGCCCCAGGGGGTGATCGCAGACGGGGAGCTTCTCTTCCCCGCGCTGATGCCGGACGGCTGGACGGTTTGGAAGAGCGACGGCACACCGGCCGGGACCGAGCTCGTCAAGGAGACCGATGACTTCACCGGTCTGCGGCACTCGCCGCGGATGGCCGACCTTGACGGGACGCTGCTCTTCCCCGCCAATGACGGCAGCACGGGTCTGGAGCTCTGGCGAAGCGACGGCACGGCGCCCGGAACCTCGATGGTCAGCGGGGATTCGAACTTGCCGTACAACATCGATTTTGCCGCCCTGGACGGCTTCATCTACTTCTTTTCGTTCTCTGGGGGCGTAATGCGCACCGACGGGACCGAAGCCGGCACGGAATCGGTCTGGGAGTTCTCACGGGAGGAGATCGCGGTCGGCGGCGACTGGCTGTACTTCATCTGCTTCGTCGGCTACACCGACAGCATCTGCCGGACGGACGGCACGGACATCTACAAGGTCTGGGACGTCTTTGGGGCCATCGCCAGCCAGTTGACGCCGGCCGGCTCCAGCCTGTTCTTCAACGGGTCTTACGGCGGCGAGCAGGAGCTCTGGAAGACCGGCGACATGCCCTGGAACGGCGTCAAGCTCGACATCTTCCCGGGCACGGGATCTTCGAAACCGCGGTCCATCACCGGCTTCGGCGATTCCGTTTTCCTCTCCGCCGATGACGGCTCCGCGGGCCGGGAGCTCTGGTTCAGCGATGGCACCCCCACCGGAACCCGCCGGGTCAAGGACATCCGGCCCGGCGCCGGCTCCTCCGACCCACGCTCGATCATCGCCGCGGGCGGCCTGGTCTTCTTCGTGGCCGACGACGGCATCGCCGGGGCCGAGCTGTGGCGGTCCAACGGCACCGCCGCCGGAACCTTCCGGCTCAAGGACATCCGCGCCGGTGCCGAATCCTCCAGAGTCCGGGATCTCACCGCCTATGGCGACCGCGTCCTGTTCGCGGCCGACGACGGCGTCAACGGCGTCGAGCTCTGGACGAGCGACGGCTCCGAGGCCGGAACCGTGCTGGTCGAGGACATCCGGCCGGGCGCCGGCTCTTCCTTCCCCGGCACCTTTCAGGTGATCGGCCACGTCGTCCTGTTCGCGGCCGACGACGGCACCCACGGCCTGGAGCCCTGGCGGACGGACGGCACCGCGCCGGGAACCTTCCTGATCCAGGACGTCTTTCCCGGGCCGGAGCCGTCGAGCCCCCTCGCCTTCACCCTCTCCGGCGACTACGTGTACTTCATTGCGAACGACGGCGCCCACGGCCACGAGCTCTGGGCCATGGACCGCGCCGAGCTGGGCCCGGCCCTTTCCGCGGCCAAGACCGTCGCCAGCCCGGCCTTCCCTGGGGGCACCGTCACCTTCGAGATCGTGGTCACCAACAGCGGCACCGCAACTCACCCGGACAATCCGGGTGACGAGATGGTGGACGTCATCCCCGCGCCGCTCGTCCTGACCGGAGCCTCCACGGACAGCGGCACCGTCTCCGTGAACCTCGCCCAGAACCGGGTGGCCTGGAATGGCGCGCTCGATCCGGGCGAGTCGGCCACGATCACGATCGAGGCGGCAGTCCCCTCGTCCACCGAGTACCAGACCTTCTCCAACCAGGCCACTCTCTCCTTTGACGCGGATGGTGACGGCGTCAACGAGTCGGCTGCCGTCAGCGACGATCCGGGCCGCAGCGGATCGAGGCAGGCGACGCAGGTAGTCATATCCACGCCGCGGCTCGACTTCCATACCGTGGCCCCGTGCCGGGTCCTCGACACGCGGAGCTCCACGCCGCTCGCCTCCGGGGTGGCGCGGACCGTCACCTTGAGCGGCACCTGCGGCATTCCGGCGTCGGCCAAGGCGGTGGCGGCGAACCTGACCGTCCTCGAAGCCACAGGCCAGGGGAATCTCGTCGTCTACCCAACAGGCATCCCGGTCCCGGCCACGAGCAACGCCAACTTCTCGGCGGTCCGAGCGCGGGCAAACAACGCCCAGCTCCCCCTCGCCGGCGGCCAGGTCGATGCCCGGGCTTTCGTCGTAGGCGGCGGCACGGTCCACCTGATCCTGGATGTGAACGGGTATTACGAGTAGGGAGTAGAATCCCCGGGTTCAATCGGGGAGGAGCGCCCTATGACCCAACTGGAGCAGACGCAGTCGGTCGTCCTGGATTCACCCGCCGCGAGCGGCACGAACCCTCTCGTCCGCACGGTGCTGCGCGTGGCCTGGCTGTCCATCTGCCTGGGGCTCGCGCTGGAGGTCGTGCTCCTGGTGCTCGCCGCCTTCACCGGCACGGCAGGCGACACCCCGAAGCCGTTCATCTCGGACCTGGCTCAGAAGGTCTCGTGGTCCTTCATCGTCTGCGTCGGGCTCGCCTTTGGCAGCACGGCGGGCAAGGCCCGGGAGGGGATCATGGGTGCGCTCGGCCTGATTTCGGCCCCGGCCGGGTTCACCGCCGCCCGCGCCATGCACAAGGCAGTCAACGGCGCGCTCGGCGTGGCCGGCAAGGCCATGGCTCCGGGCCTGGTCCTCCTGGTGGGAGGGCTCAAGGGGGTGCAGTACGCGCTCTTCGGCGCCGTCCTCGGCTGGATCACGAAGCGCGCGTTCGGGCTCAAGACGCATGTGGCAGCCGGGCTGGCCTTCGGCCTGACGTTCGGCCTCGCCATCGTGGCCACCACGGTCCGTGCCGCCGCCACCCCGGTTCCCCCCGTCGACATCGCCGCCCGGGTGATCAACGAGGTGCTCTTCCCCGTGGGCTGCTCCCTGGTGCTGTATGCCTCGGGAATGCTGGCGAAAAAGCTACCCAGGTAATTGATCCCCTCCCCCCTCTCCCCAGCCCTCTCCCCAGCCCTCTCCCCCGTGCCGGGGGGGAGGGGGCATTCAGTTTTTCCAGCCAAGCTGCAGGTAGAGCCAGTTCCCATCCTTCTCGGCCGGGAAGAAGGTCTCGGCCGCTTCGCCGCCCCACCAGTGGCCTCCGCCGATCCCGAGCTCGAAGCCGGACTGGAGAGGCCACGTGACCTCCACGTCCAGCTCCCGCGCGAGGTCTTTGGACGGGTACAGTGCCAACCGGCCCGCGTAGCCGAAGCTCTCCTCCTCGAACGCTCCCGAGCCGCCGTACCAGACATCGGCCTGCTCGGTGAGAGCGAAATCGTGGAGCATCGCCCTCACCTTGAGCTTGGGACCGATTCCGAGCAGCGACTCCACATAGAGGTCCCGCAGGTTCTGCAAGGCCAGATAATCCATGGAGCCGTAGAACTTGTGGTTCGTGGGCAGGACGTTGAAGAAGGTCTCGTGATCCCCGGCTGTGGGATGCGGATCGCCTGAGGACTGCTCCCAGGCGAGATGGAACGCCGGCTTGCCGGGCAGGTTGTCGAAGCGGCGGCCGACATCCACCAGGAAGGCCCAGGCGTCCTGGTCCACGAGCCCCCAGTCGCCGGTCTGGAGAGCCCCCCAGAGCAGCAGGTCGGTGGTGGCGTTGCCCAGCAGGAAAGAAGCGCCGGAAGTGTTGAGGCTCAGCTCGCCGCGCGCGACCCGGCGCTCGTCCTCGTACTGAACGGTGAAGATCCGCACCTCGGTGCCCGGAATCCACTGGCCGTGCTTGCCGGTGACCGTGGCGCCGTAGACCGTGACGTCGCCGATTTCTTCGAACGCCTCGCCGGAGGAGTCGAACGCTCCCACCAGCGGACGGAAGCCGAAGACAGCCACGTGGGTGCTTCCAGGGCCGTAGCCGAAGCTCGCGCCGTCGAAACGGCGGGCCGTGTTCGGCCACTCGAACGTTCCTACCAGGCGGTCGCTCAGGCGGCGGCGCTTGACCCCGTCGAGGTGAGCGACTCCGGTGGGAACCTCCATGCCGTCGGCATACGGCTGGCGGCCGAGCACGAGCTTGAGCCCCTCGGCCTCGTAGGCGGCGTAAAGCTCGGCGAGCCCGATCACCCCGACGTCCGTGCCACGATTGGCGGCAAAGTAGGTCGGGCCGGCGGCAAAGGCGCCGTTCTCCGGGATGTTGAAGACGCCTCCGGCCTGCACCATGCCGTGCAGCTTCCAGCGCGTCCAGATCAGGTCCAGACCGGCACGGAAGCGGGCGAGGCCGAGGTCATACTCGGGATCAGTCGCGGCATTTCGCGCCGGGGTGTCGAACCCCTCCCAGCGCAGGCGCAGGTCGAACGAAGGCTTGATCTCGGGCGGCGCCGCCGCAACGGGTGACGCCAGAAGCAGGATGACAGCGAAGAGCGTGTTCCGCATGCAGGTCAGGCTACCGGGACTCACCTGCGAGCCGGTCGTCCACCAGCGCCTCCAGCCGGGAGAGCACGTCGTCCAGCTCGCGCACGGTCTCGTTGCGCGAGTGGCGCTCACGGGTCTTGCGCCCTTCCCAGACGCCCGTCCAGAGATCGCGCTCCTGCTCCAGCACGTCGCGCCGCAGCTTGATCCCGTGGCGGGCGAAGACCGGCTCCAGGCGCTCGACGTTCCGCAGCAGGTAGCGCCGGGTCGACGTATAGGCGTGCTCGGCCACGGTCCGGCGCTCGGCGAAACCGAAGATGTTCGTGAAGAACATCAGGTAATCGTCGCGCTCCGGCTGGATGAGCACCACGTCCGCATCCTTGAACTTCGTCTGGTAGGCGGCCATGCCGACCTCCATGCGCGAATGGATCATGGTGCGGAACGTCTGCGACATCACCGAGGGCAGGCCGCGGTGCAGAAGATTACCGCGCTGCATCATCCCGGCCTCCACGGCGCGCACCGTGTCCACCGGGACGATCGGATTGACGCAGATCACCAGGTTGGCCCCCGCCTCCAGGGCGACGGAGGCGTGCAGCGTCTTCAGCAGCACGCCGTCCACGTAGAAGCGGCCGTCGATCTCCACCGGCGCGTAGAGCCCGGGAAGGGCGCCGCTCGCCTGCACGGCCTGCGAGATCGGGACATGGTCGAACCCCGGCTCGCCGAAGCGGACCGCCTGGCCCGAATCCAGGTCGGCGGCGACTACCACCAGATGCTTGCCCAGGCGGCGGAAGTCGTCCGTCCTGCCCTTGATGTTGTAGATCTTTTCCAGGTACTCCCGGATGCGCGCGTTGTCGAACACCGCCACGGGCAGGGCCTGCGACAGTTGGAACAGCGATTCGAGCAGGGTGCGCTGGCGGAAGTTGGCGACGTAGTCGCCGAGCGCCCGGGCGAGGAGCCCGGGGAGCATGAGCCCGCGCCGGGCGATCTCGCCGAACGCGGGGGACAGGAACGTCTCCGGGACGAACGGGTGCTCGCCCGGTTCCTCGGAGACGATGGCGCGGCACATCTGCGCCGTCGTGATGTTGTTGGCGAGGTTGGCGTTGATGAAGGCGCCGGCGCTCACCCCCACGTACACGTGGAGATGGGTGAGGTCGACGCCTTCGAGAGCTTCGTCGAGGGCCCGGAGGACGCCGATCTCGTAGATGGCGCCCTCGGGACCTCCGCCGGCCAGAGCCAGCCCGATCTTGGGAGACGGCTGCATGCACGCTCCTCCGCCTTGGCGGATGTTGGGTCAGGCCATGATCTTGGACGGATCGATGGGGTCGCCGGACGGAGTCACGATCGTGCTGCCGCTCTCTCCGCCGATCATCCCGCCGGCCATCGGAGTCGCCGGGGTGACGCGCGGCTTGAGCATCTCGACCTTGGCGTTGAGCTCCTCGACGCGCTGCGTGAGGTTGCGGATCTCGTCGCGGCTGGGCACGCCCATCCGCTGGAGAGCGCTGGTCACGGCCTCGTCGAGCTTGCCGCTCCAGGTGCCCCAGAGCTCGTCGGCGGTGGAACGGGCGCCCTCGTACTGCTTGCGGGCTTCGTCGCGTCCCCGGGTCTCGTAATCCCGGCCGCGGTCGACGAGGCGGTCGAACATCTTGGTGCCCTCCTCGCCGGCGGACGCGAGGGCGCCGAGGCCGGCGAGCCAGATGCGGTGGGCGGACTCTTTCAACTCGTCCTGCAGGTTCTTGGTGGTCTCGTTCATGGCTTACCTCGCTTCTTCGGGAGTGATGATGATTCTCTCGGCAACTTCACGGGCCGCCGCGTATTCGTCGATCTGACGGGCCAGGATGTCCAGGCGCGCGGAGAGCACCTTGAGGTCGTCGCGCGTGAGGACTCCGGCCTTCTTCAGGACCTGCCGGGCCTCGTACTCGACCGTGTCCTGGAACAGCTTGCCGGCTTCGTGCATGGCGCCGGTGGCCCTGTCGGCAAAGGCCTCGGCAGCCTTGCGCTGGCGCTCTTCGAGGGGACGCCCGCGCTCGACCAGCCGGTCGAACAGCCTCAGGCTGGCGTCGTCCACCTCGGCCACGGCGCCGACGCCGGCAAGCAGCAGGTTGCGGCCTGCGTTGAGCAGCTCGCGACCGATGCTGCCTGTGATGGTTTGAGCTTCGCTCATCCGACTTTCTCCTCTCGTCCGAGGGGGACGGTATTGGCTGGGGTAGCAGTGGTGACAGTACTTTGTTCCCGTTCGAGATCCGTCAGGGACGACTCGAGCTGTTCGAGCCGGGCCCGCAGGCTCGACATCTCCTCGCGCACCCGGCGCACCGGCCCAAGCCGGTCGATGGATGCCTGGACCAGCCGGTCCACGCCGCTCGAGACCTGCTCGAGGCCGGAGCTGACGGCGCGCTCGCCCATGCGGACCAGGTCGTGGAGCAGCTCGCTCGGCAGGGACGACGTGCCGCGGCGGCCCTCGTCGAGGATGATCTGGGTCAAGGTCTGAGAGGTGACGTCCCCGCCGGTGGCGTTGTCGACCACCTTGACCTCCTGCCCCTGCCGGATCCACCCGGAGATCTCGTCCAGAGAGACGTAGCGGCTCTCTTCAGTGTCGTAGAGCTTGCGGCTTTCATAGCGTTTGATCAGCCGGATCATGGGTGTGTGCCTCCTCAAGGGAACGGGACTGCAAAACGACTGCCGCGTTCCGACAGTCAATATACCGCACTGCGGCATAGGCGTCAAGAAGAATCTTGACGCAGCGCGGCAAGGGAGCTTTTGCGCCGGCTGGGTATGCTCCGAAAACTTCTACCTCAGTCACATCCCCAAAAGGGGATGCTCCGATCCCCGATGTACTTGGAGCAAAAACTTATCCCCGAATGACTGAAACTTTGGATGTCGGAGCATAAGCATCGGCACGGAGGGAGCCATAGAATCATTATGCTCCGAAAAATCGTGAACGAGGCTCCGAACTGGATGGTTATGCTCCGAATTCAGCCCAATATGCTCCGACAACCAGGTTACCCGTCCTTCGCACCAGAGACGATGCTCCGAAAAAATGTGTACTCGGAGCATAATCACGGAGCGCGAGCGCTAAAAACTGTGTTTTCGGAGCATCCGGATACGGGAGAGGGCCTGCGGAGCCTGAGGATGCTCCAAACAGGTGCGAACGAGAAATGGGAACTGAAGCTTCGGTACATGATAGAGTGCGGCCAACTGGAACGCAGTCTTGCATTGAGAGAAAAAGCATGGGCTCGCTGAGGCGAAGGCCGGGAGAAGTGCGCTTCTACCTGGATCCGGAGACGAACGACCTCCACATCTACCGGCATGGGGTCGCCGAAGAGGAGGTCGAGGAGATCCTGCTCTCTCCAGGGGACGACTTTCCCGGACGGGGAACGTCCCGGATTGCGCTCGGGGTGACGGCTGCAGGCCGGCATCTCCAGGTGGTGTACGTTCCAGACCGCGACGCTCATGGGGTTTTCGTTGTTACGGCGTATGATTTGAAGGGCAAGGCTCTGACGGCTTATCGCCGTCGCAGGAGGCGCCGATGAAGTCCAACAAATTCCCTGCTGGCTTGGACGAGCAGAGCGTGCGAGAGCTGGTTGACTACTACGATAGTCAAACAGACGACGAGGCTGTCGCCGAGCATGAAGCTGCACTCTCGGGCTCGGCTGCGACCCTCATGGAAGTCCCCGTCGAGTTGGTGCCAGTGTTTCGCGATCTGATCGCTCGCCACCGGCAGAAGTCCTCCTGAACGACCCCACCTCGGCTTACTACGCTCATCCCGGTCCGGACGCGTATAATGGGAGTAGCGTCACCTTGGACAAATATGAATGGGACTCCCTGAGAAGAGCAGGCCCGAGGATTACAACCTCACCCAGTTGCCGACGGAGCGAGAACCGGT
>DATLNC010000065.1:0-65312 GCA_035536935.1 Thermoanaerobaculia bacterium | reverse complement strand
AGCCGGGATCGGACGCCGCGCCGCTCTCGGTGCGCAGCTCGATATCGAGGAAGTTGCGGTTGGATCGCCGCTCCGCTTCGAGGTCGCAGGTGACCGCGACCGTGCCCTGCTTGAGCACCAGCACCTCGTCGCAGCACTCCTCGACGTCGCGCAGGAGATGGGAGGAGAGGATCATCCGCACTCCGCCCCCGTCATGATTGTCGCGGATGTCCCGGATCAGCCGCAGCATGCGCTCGCGGGCCACCGGGTCGAGCCCGTTGGTGGGCTCGTCGAGAAAGATCAGCTTGGGTCCGTGGACCAGGGCCTGGGCCAGCTTGGCCGCCTGCCGCATGCCGAGGGAGTAGCCGTCGACTGCGCGGTAGCGGGCCTCGCCCAGGCCGACATAGAAAAGGACTTCGTGCGCGCGCTCGATGGCCTGCGCAGGAGGCAGGCCCGAGAGCTCGGCCATCAATCGCACGAAGCGCACGCCGGTCATGCCGGCGATGAACGCGTCGTTCTCCGGCATGTAACCCATGAAGGAGCGGATCTCCCGCGTCTCCGTCCGGATGTCCCGGCCGAGGACGCGGGCGGTGCCGCCGCTCGTCTTGTAAAAGCCCAGAAGGGTATGGAGCAGCGTGGTCTTGCCGGCTCCGTTCGGGCCCAGGAGACCGATGCAGCGGCCGGAGAGGGTGGCGTTCAACCCCTGCAGGATCGGACGCCGCCCAAGCTTCACCTCCAGCCCCTGGAGCTCCAGCACCGGGACGGCCGGGGCCGCCACAGGTGTCGGATCGTTCTCCAGAGCCGTCTTCGTCGCCAGGTTCACCACGCTGCTCCTCCCTTTCTATCTCGTCAGACTGAACTACCGGGTTTCGTCGGCGGAAGTTTCAGCCTGCATGCGCTCCGCTTCGCCATGGGCCTCGTCCATCATCCCCAGGACACCGCCCATACCGGCCAGCGTCTGGAGGTTGAGGCCCAGCGGGCTCGTGTTGGTGCTCGCGAAGAGGATGCGGTCCTCCTCGGCGTAGGCGTAGATCAGCGTCGGGCCCTGACCGAGGATCAGGTTCTGCAGCTGATTCTGGTTCTTCTTCATCTCCTGCGGCACCAGTTTGCCGGCCGACTCGAGCACGGGCTGGAGGTTCTGGTAGAAGAAGGCCGAGACGTTCACCTGGCCGTCCTGGCCCAGGAGGTCGCGGAACTTGGGATGGCTCGCCAGGCTGACGCCCGACTCGCGCTGCTGGAGCGACCGCTCGAGCAGGGCACGGGTCGGGGAGGCCACCAGGTAGCCGTCCTCGAAGGTGTAGTCGAAGCCCACCTTGGGCTGCTTGCTCTGGATGCTGTAGAAGGTACGGCCACCGACCTCCTCCTGCTGCATCGTCATGCCCGGGTTGCCCTCCTTGCGCAGCTCGTCGTTGACGTGCTGCACCATCTTCTCGAGGGTCTGCTGGAGGCGCGCCGGGTCATAGACCTCGACCACCAGCTTCCACGAGGGGGTGGGCAGCAACGGTCCGTCGACCGCGAACACGACCTCGCCGCCGAGAGTGGCCGCCAGATCGTTGCGGACGTCGAACCCGTGCTCCTGCCGCACCTTCTCCAGCTCGGCCGCCATCTCGGGGCTGGCCGCGAGCAGATCGTCGAGCACGCTCGCCGGCTGCTTGACGATGAACGCGGAGGCCAGGTTGGCGTCGGGCGAGATGAAGGACAGCGCGCCCATCGGAGCCGGCGCCGCCAGCCACGAGGCGATGCCCCGCCGCTGCTGGCTGAAGGTCAGGGCGGCGCGGGTGTCCGCACGGCCGTCGACTTCCTGCCGGTTGACGATGAAGTGCTGCAGGTCGCGGACGCCCAGCGCCTCGGCCTCGGCATCCGGCCCGTCAGAGTCCGACGCGATGAACCCGGCGATGTTGGCCGCGAACAGCCAGCCGGCGCCGTCCTGGTACTCCTGGGCGATCCGGGCCCGGAAGGGCGTCCCGGTGAAGGCGCTGCTGCCGCCAGCCGCGATCCGCGCGATCTCTGAACCGTTGGGCGAGGCCACGAACAGGCCGTTGCCCACCCAGAGGTACATGCCGTCCCGCAGGATGCCGGAAAGGCCCGCGGGGTTCTCGACGATGGTGATGCCCTCAGCGTCGCCGTGCTTGCCCTTGAGCTCCGCGATCTCCTGCTCCAGGGTGGCGCGGAAGCCGGCCTCGTCGGTCACCTCGGCCATGATCACCGGCACGTCCTCGTCCTTGCCCCCGGCATCAGCCGGAATGGCGATCGCGAGCTCTTCGCCCAGATAGCGGCCGACGTCGCCGATCTTCTGGATCATCTCGCGGAACTTCTGCTGCTTCTCCGACGTGCCGAGGGTCTCGCTCCACCACTGGCGCACGGTCGGGTTGGTCTCGACCTTCTCGTCGAGGATGCGGTGCGTCTCGCTCAGGCTGTGGGCGAGGTTGGGCAGCGCGATGAAGGCCATGGTGCCCTCGGGGGCGAGGTCCAGGAGCTTCGTCGAATAGCGCAGGCCGGGGCGCTCGACCTGGGCGTCGATCTCCTTGCCCAGGGCGGTCAGCTCGGCCAGGAGCTTCTCGTACTGCTGCGCGTTGCGGCTCCAGGCGACCTCGCGCCGGATCGGAACCGCTGACACGCTGGCATGGGTGGTCACCTGGTCGCCGGGGTGGAGGATGTCGTCGCGCCGGGCCTGCTTGACCCGCACTTCGCCCTCGACCACGGACACGCGGGTGCCCTTGGTGCCGTTGTTGACCGAGAAGATGGTGCCGGTGACCGAGACCAGCGAGTCGTTGGTCGACACGAATAGGTGCCGGTTCCGCTGCTTGGCCGCCTCGACGATCACGCGGCCGCCGTCGAGGTGGATGGTGTTGCCCTTGCGGCTGGCCTCGAGCGACATGGTGGCGCGCTCGGAGAGCTCGATGCCGGAGCCGTCCGTCATGCGCACCAGGGCGGTAGAGCCCTTGGCCGTGCGGATCTCCTGGCCCTCGTCGATCGTGTCGCCGTTGTTGACCTGCCGGATCATCTGGCCGTCGACCTCGAACAGCAGGCCCTCGACCGACTCGACGCGGGCCATCTTGGAGCCGCCGGCCATCATCTCCCCGATGAGGAGGAAGAGGCCGATGCCGACGCCGAGGACCAGGGCGGCGGCGATGCTCTGCCAGACCAGCCGCGAGCGGCGGCCGGAGAGGAGGGAGGCGGAAGCGGCCGGACGGACCTCCTTCGCCTTTCCTTCGCGGGCCTCGCGCAGGGCGCGGCGGCAGGGAACGCAGCCGCGGGTGTGGTCCTCGACCAGGAGAGCCCTGGCGGGGGACAACTCGCCGCGGACGAAGGCGGGGATCAGGGCCTGGAAGTCGTCGCAGCCGCTCAGGCTGCCATGAACTTCCGCAGTATTTGCTATCGGAGCCGCAGGCTGGGACTCCATCTTATGGACGGGGGCGCCCTGCGACAGACGCTCCCACACCCGGGAAGCAGCCTGCTCGACCACTGCGGGGTCGATCGGCTCGCCCGTGACCTCGGCAATCGCCTGGTCGAGGGTCTCGTCGTTTCTATTGAAGACGCTCATGACAATTCTCCTTCCAGCGGCCCCAGCTCCTTCTGGAGGCGGTGCCGCGCACGGTGCAGGATGACAGCGATCGAAGTCTGTGTGGCGCCGAGCGCCTTGGAGATCTCCAGGTTGCCCAGCCCCTCGAAATAACGCATCGTGAAGATCTCGGCCTGGCGCGGGGAGAGGCTGGTCATGGCCTCCCGCAGCCGCCTGGCGAGCTCGCGGCTCCCCTGGCGGCGCTCGGGTCCGGGATCGGCGTGATCGACGAGATGCTCGCCGACGCCATCCAGGTCCACGGTCCGGGACCGCTTGCGCGCCCGGATCAGGTCGAGGGCGGCGTTGACCGCCGCACGATGCAAATAGCTCCCGGCACTGTCGGAAAGGTCTGGCTGCTCTTCGCGGCGCAGGAGCCTCGTGAATACGGTCTGAAGGACGTCTTCGGCATCGGAGGCGTCGCCCGTGATGCGGTAGGCGGCGCGGAAGACGCTCCCATGGTGCTCCCGGAAGAGGGTTTCAAGCGCTTCCGGGGGCCGTTCCGTCGAATCTCTGTAAGCTGCCGCGTGCACGGCGTTGGCCCTCCTTTCTCCTTCGCTCATAGAAACGCTCCTCCCGGAGGATTGTTACAGGGGAGAGAATACGCCTGCCCGCTATTATCGAAACCGGCCCTGAACGATAATAAGGACCATGTCCTCTTTTCGCACTGGCCGGACGATCCGCACGCCGGAGGGCTACCTGGCCTTCGTGCCGCCCCCCCTCCCCCCGGAGCTTACATGGACTCCCCGGCTGGCGCGGGTGCTCTCGGACGCCGACCGCTCCCTCGGCCGATTGGCCGGGGAGGGCGCGCGGCTGCCCAACCCTCATCTCCTGCTCCGGCCCTTCATCCGGCGCGAGGCCGTCCTCTCCAGCCGGATCGAGGGGACCCAGGCTTCCCTCGGCGAGCTGCTGGCCGCGGAGGCGGGCGCCAGCGTCGAACGCAGCCCCGACGACCTCCGGGAGGTGGCCAATTATGTCGTGGCCCTGGAGTACGGGGTCGAGCGCCTCGAGAGCCTTCCTCTCTCCCTGCGACTCCTGCGCGAGCTCCATGCACGGCTCATGGAGGGTGTCCGGGGGGGGCAGGCCACCCCTGGCGAGTTCCGGCGGTCCCAGAACTGGATCGGCCCTCCGGGGTCCCGGCCGGAGAACGCCACCTACGTACCTCCGCCCCCGGCCGAGATGATGGAGGCTCTGGAGGCTCTCGAGCGCTTTCTGCACGACACGACGCTGCCGCCGCTCGTCCAGGCCGCGCTCCTGCACTACCAGTTCGAGGCCATCCACCCCTTCCTGGACGGCAACGGCCGCGTGGGCCGTCTCCTGATCACGCTCTTCCTATTGGAAAGATCGCTGCTCCCCGCGCCGCTCCTCTACCTGAGCGCCTTCTTCGAGGCCACCCGCCCGGACTACTATGGCCGCCTGCTGGGGGTCAGCCAGCGGGGTGAGTGGAACGCCTGGATCGAATACTTCCTCACCGGCGTGGCCCGGCAGGCGGAGGACGCGGTCAGCCGTGCCTCCCGGATCAACGGCCTGCTGGACCAGTGGCGCTCGTCCTTCGCCGGGCTCCCTTCCACGATGGACCTCGTGAACCTCCTCGGAGAGAACCCTTACTGGACCATCTCGGGATTGGCCCGCCGCCTCGAAATCGCGTACACCACCGCACAACGCGCCGTGCAGCGCCTGGAGGCTGGCGGCATTCTGTCCCCCCTCACGGATGCGCGGCGTGACCGGGTCTTCTGCGCCCGGGCGATCCTGGAGATCCTGGAAGAGCCCGCAAGCTTGAGCCCCGGCTGACTCCCCGGGCCTCTCCCCTTCGCGGGGATGCTCCGACCCCACATTTTTTCGGAGCATCCCCAAATTCTTTCGGACACAAAGCAGATGTTTTCGGAGCAAAAACATTTGGACTTGGACCTGAGGGCGGAGATTATGCTCCGAAAAGATGGCCAGCAAGCTCCGAAGCAGCTCGGTATGCTCCTAAAATAGATTTTTATGCTGCGAAATGAGAGGCTCTTGCTCCGAAACCCGGGGATTATGCTCCGAAAAAATGGGGTGTCGGAGCATCTCCGGCTTCTACGCCACCTCCACCTCTTCCAGGAACTCGTCGACGATCCGGTTGAAGTGCTCGGGGCGGTCCATCATCAACCAATGGCCGGTGCCGGTCATGAGACGGGCGGTGAGCTCGGGCAACATCCGGTGGAGGCTGTAGGGAAGGTTGTTCATGTCGCTGATCACGGCGAGCTTCGACCCCGTGTACTTGCCGAGCGCCTCGATGACCGGGTACTCCATCGAGCTCTCCAGGGCTTTCACGACCGCGTCCTCGTCGGTCAGGCGGAGGTCCTCGAGCACCCAGCGGGCCGCATCGGCGTCCGCCCCGACGATCAGTTGGCGGTAGTAGGAGGTCAGCTCGCGGATCGGGTCCTGGCGCAGCGGGCTCACGAACGCCTCCTTCTGATCCTGCGGCATGCGGGTCAGATCGCCGTTCGGGTCCACCAGCAGGAGCCCCGCCACCCGCTCCGGATGCCGGGAGGCGTAGTCGATCGCCACCACCGATCCCAGGCTGTGCCCTGCCAGGATGAACCGGCGCAGCCCGAGCTGGTCCGCGACCGCCTCGATGTCCGCGGCGAGGCCGGCAATGGAGTAATCGCCGTCGTCCGCCGGGTCCGACTCGCCGTGCCCCCGGAGGTCGAGCGACACCGCCCGGCGCCGGCGGCGGAGGTGGTCGAGCTGCAGCGCCCACTGCCCCCCGTTCCCCGCCAGGCTGTGCACGAAGACGATCGGGACGCGCTCCGACTTGCCGCCGTCGCGGACATAGATGTTGCCGGCCGGACCCGGGACCCAGACCGAGACGCTCTCCGGCGGCTCGGGGGGATAGAAGCCCTGTCCCGAAGCCTCGGGGGCCTCCTCGGGCCGATCCGAAGAGCTGCGCCGGCGCCGCTCTCCGAAGACAACCGCCGCCGTGCCGATCCCCGCCAGCCCCAGCAACACCCAGAGCAGCCCGCGGGAGCGCCGGGGCCGCCGATACCTGAACTCTCGATGTCTCATCGCCGCACCTCGCATGACTTTCCAACGTAACACGAAAAACCGGAGCCCTCCTCTTTTAGCGAATGACATTTCCGGCCCGCTTTCCGTCTCTACCCCGGGTAAAGGAGAGACGCGATGCCCTACCTGTTCTTCCGCGAGCTGTTCCAGACGTTCCTCGGCGACTATCTGAAGATCGTCGAGCCCGATACCGCCGTCCACCTCCTCCCCGAGCAGGCGCGCTTTCCGGCCGTCGACATGTCCGACTGGACCGACGAGGAGCGCAACGAGATCGGCGCCGTGGCCGAGATCCCCACCCGGGACGGCGGCTCCCTCACCCTCCTCATCCAGTTCGAGCCCGAGCTCCGCGGCCCGGCCGAGACGGCCCGGCGCTTCGGGCGCTGGTTCCTCGCCCTCGAGACCCGGATGGTGCAGCCGGTCCTCTTGAGCGTCCTCTATCTGCGCGGCGGCCGGCCCGGGCCCAATCTGGAGTCCGCCGCGGTCAGCACGGTCTACGACATGGAGGTCGTGCGTATCTTCTACACCGCGTTCGGCCTGTCCGAGGCGCATGGAGACTATTACCTGGAGCGCCCCGAGCCCCTGGCTTGGGCGCTCGCCGCCCTCATGAAGCCCGTCCGCCGCAGCCGGGCCGAGCACAGGCTGGCCTGCCTGCGGCGGATCGCCGACTCCAATACCGTGCTCTCCGACCGCGAGAGGTCGCTGCTGACCACTTGCGTCGAGCAGGAAACAGAACCCGGAGGCCCGTTTTGCGTAGACGCTTTGCGGAGAGAGTGGACTTCTGCGCCGTCCGGGGGTAGAAAGGGCTTTGTCAAAGGAGGTCATTCGACATGCTGAAGCACCTGTTCCCCCTCGCCGTCCTCATCGCAGTATCCCCCCCGATACTTGCGATAGGCGGCACCCAGGCCCAGTCGACGGCGCCGAAAACGCCGGCGGCCCAGGCGGCTCCGGCAGATCCGGCAGCCGAGGCGCCGCGCATCTCCGTCGCCGACGCCAAGAAGGCGATCGACGCCGGCAAGGCCGTCCTCGTGGACGTCCGCTCCGCCATGAGCTACGAGATGGAGCACGCCAAGGGCGCCATCAGCCTGCCCACCCATGAGGTCGCCGCGCGGATGGGCGAGCTCCCCAAGAACAAGCAGATCATCACCTACTGCACCTGACAGGCCGAACACACGAGCGCCGGTGCGGTGCTCCAGCTGCGGAAGCAGGGATTCGAGAGCTCGGCAGCCCTCTTGGGCGGCCTCCAGGCCTGGAAGGACGCTGGTTACGAGGTGGTCAAGCAGCCCGCTCCCTGAGCCGCCTGTCGCCCCATCCCTTTTTTGGAGGATTCATGGCCCGGAACCGTCTCTACGTCTTCGTCGCCCTCGCCGTCCTGGCCCTCCCCGCTTGTACATTCGGGGCCGTCGATCCCGACCTGCTCGCCGGCATGAAGGCGCGCTCCATCGGCCCGGCCGGGATGAGCGGCCGGGTCGCCGCCGTCGACGCTGTCGAGTCCAACCCGGACACGATCTGGGTGGGCGCGGCTACCGGCGGCGTCTGGAAGTCGGTCGACGGCGGCCTCACCTGGCGCCCCGTCTTCGACGACCAGCCGGTCGCCTCGATCGGCGCGATCGCCATCGACCAGTCCAACCCCGACGTCGTCTGGGTGGGGACCGGCGAGGGCAACGTGCGCAACAGCGTGTCGATCGGCAACGGCGTCTACCGCACGCTCGACGGCGGCCGGACCTGGCAGCACCTCGGGCTCGAAAAGTCGGAGCGCATCTACCGCATCGTGCTCCACCCTGGAGACCCCGACGTCGCCTGGGTCACGGCCATGGGGCAGCTCTGGGGCGAGAACCCCGAGCGCGGCGTCTACAAGACCGAGGATGGCGGCAAGACCTGGAACCGGGTCCTCTACGTGGACGAGAAGACAGGGGCGTCCGACCTGGTCGTCGATCCCTCCAATCCGAACCATCTGATCGCGTCCATGTGGCAGTTCCGCCGCTGGCCGTGGTTCTTCAAGTCCGGCGGCCCCGGCTCGGGGCTCTACTCGACCTACGACGGCGGCCGGACATGGAAGAAGGCCACGGAGGAGGACGGGCTGCCCGCGGGCGAGCTCGGCCGGATCGGCCTCGGTATCTCGAGGTCGAACCCGGAGATCGTCTACGCGCTGGTCGAGGCCTCCCCGAGCGCGCTCCTGCGCTCCGACGACGGCGGCAAGAGCTGGAAGAGCGTCAACACCCGCTACGACGTGGCGCCGCGGCCTTTCTACTTCGGCGACATCCGGGTCGATCCGGTCTGGCCGAACCGGGTCTACAGCCTCGACTATGACGTGCGGGTGTCCAACGACAGCGGCAAGACGTTCGAGGTGGGGGTCAGCGGCAACGAGATCCACGGCGACTTCCATGCCCTGTGGATCAATCCCAACAACCCCGACCACCTGATCTCCGCCGGCGACGGCGGCCTCGGCATCAGCTACGACCGGGGACGGACCAACCGCGCGGTGCTCAACGTGCCGATCGGCCAGTTCTACCACGTCGCCGTGGACAACGAGATGCCCTACAACGTCTACGGCGGGCTGCAGGACAACGGCTCGTGGCGCGGGCCGAGCTCGTCGTGGACCTTCGACGGCATCCGCAACTACCGGTGGCTCGTGGTGGGCGACGGCGACGGCTTCGAGACCCTCCCCGAGCTCAAGGACTCCCAGGTCGGCTACTCCATGGCCCAGGGAGGCGCCCTCGGCCGCTACGACCTGCGCACCTACGAGCTGCGCAGCATCCGGCCGCCGGGTCCCGACGGGGTCAAGCTGCGCTTCAACTGGAACGCCGGCCTTGCCACCGATCCCCTCGCCCCGGGCACGATCTACTACGGCAGCCAGTTCCTCCACAAGTCGACCGACCGCGGCGAGAGCTGGACGATCATCAGCCCGGACCTGACCAGCAACGACCCCGAGAAGCAGAAGCAGGACGAATCCGGCGGACTGACGGTCGACGTCACGGCCGCCGAGAACCACACGACCATCATCGCCATCGCCCCCAGCGCTCTCCAGCAGGGGGTGATCTGGGTGGGGACCGACGACGGCCGGCTCCATGTCACGCGCGACGGCGGCAAGACCTGGGACAGTCTGGAGAAGAACGTCAAGGGCGTGCCGGCCGGCACCTGGATCCCGGAGATCCGGCCGTCCAAGCACGATCCGGCCTCGGCCTTCGTGGCCTTCGACAACCACCGGCGCGGCGACTTCAAGACCTACATCTACCGCACGGACGACTGGGGCAAGACCTGGAAGAGCCTCTCGGCCGACGGCGTCCGGGGATATGCCTTCAACATCGAGCAGGACCCGGGGGACAAGGACCTCCTGTTCCTGGGCACGGAATTCGGGCTCTGGTTCAGCAACGATGCCGGCAAGAGCTGGACGAAGTGGACCCAGGGGCTGCCCACGGTCGCGGTGATGGACATGGTGGTCCACCCCCGCGACCATGACCTCGTGATCGGCACCCATGGCCGCGCGGTCTACGTGATCGACGACATCCGCCCCCTGCGCGAGCTGTCGGACCAGGTCGCTGCCAAGCCGCTCCACCTGTTCGCCATTGCTGATACGCAGCAGCACCTCGTCGGCCCCGGCGCCGGCGGCTTCGCTCTCGGAGCGACCGAGTTCCACGGCGAGAGCCGGCCGTACGGCGCCCTCCTGAACGTCTGGCTGAGCGACAAGACCCTGCCGCACCCCAAGGAGGAAAAGGAGCGGGAGCGCAAGGAGAAGGAACGGGCCGAGAAGCGCGAGGCCGAGGCCAACGAGGCCAGGCAGGCCGCCAAGCCCAAGGGCAAGCAGGCTGTCCCGGGCGAGGAGCACCCCGCTCCCACCAAGGCCAAGGTCGAGGAACGGGAGCAGGGTCCCCAGGAGACCGCCGCCAAGGGTGAGGAGAAGGAGGAGAAGGGCGACGAGAAGAAGGAGAAGGAGAAGCCCAAGGAGATCGAGGTGCTCATCGCCGACGCGCAGGGCCGGCACGTCCGCCGGTTCACGGCGCCCGCCCGCCAGGGCCTGAACCGGGTGGTCTGGAACCTGCGCCGCGACGGCTTCAAGCAGTTCCCGGTCCCGCCCGAATTCGGAGGGGACGAGCCGAACCCGTCCGGCCCCGAGGTGATGCCCGGCACCTACCAGGTGACCGTGCGCTACGGAGGCCAGGAGGCCAAGGGCACGGTCAAGCTCCTGCCCGAGCCGCGCCGGACGACCTCCGCCGAGGACCTGCGCAAGCGGGAGGATGCGATCCAGCGTACCGGCGATCTCCAGGACTCCCTGGTCACGGCCCTGGAGCGCATCCAGCGCACGCGCGCGGACGTCCAATCGGTGACGGCGCTCCTCGACAAGCGCAAGAAGGACGAGGAGGACCGCGCCAGGGCCGAGGCCCGCGCCAAGGGGCTCCCGGCGCCGAGCAAGAAGGACGAGAAGCCCGATCCGCTCGCCGAGGCGGCCGGCAAGGTCCAGAAGGGCCTCACCGACCTCGAGAAGAAGATCTGGCTGCCACCCGACACGCCGGGCATTCCGCCGGAGAATGACGCCGCCTCCAAGATGTTCAACAGCCGGTTCAACGTCCTCTCCTCGCTGGACGCGCCGAGCCCGACGCACCTGGAGTACCTGCGCCAGGCCGAGGCCGAGGTGGCCAAGGTGCTGAACGAGGTCAACCAGTTCTTCGACAAGGACGTGGCCGGCTTCCGCAAGAAGGTGGACGAGTCCGGCCTGCGTCTGCTGCCCACGTTCGAGCCGATCCCGGTGAAGAGCGGGGCAGGGAGCTAGTTTGCCAGCGGCGCCGGAAAGGACATCCTTTCCGGCGCTCCTTCACCCCCGCGCCAGATCCGCCAGCGTCTCGGTCAGCAGCTTGTAGAACCGCCCCACGGAATCGACCTTCACCCGCTCGTCCGGAGAGTGGGCGCCCTCGATGATCGGGCCGAAGGAGATCGTGTCCATGCCGGGGAACTTCTCGCCCAGGACGCCGCACTCCAGGCCGGCGTGGAGCGCCTTCAGCTCCGGCTCGCTCCCCTGGACCCGGCGGTGGACCTCCTGGAAGCGGCGCAGGAGCGGCGACTCCAGGTTGGGCTTCCAGGCCGGGTAGCCCTCGTTCTCCTCCACCTGCGCGCCCACGATCTCGGCGCAGGCCCGCAGACGGCGCCGGAGGGCGCGCAGGGTCGAGCCGATCGAGCTGCGGGTGCTCAGGAGCACTCCCACACCGTTGTCCCCTTCCGCCACGGCGGCGAGGTTCACGCTCGTCTCCACCAGGCCCTGGATGTCGTGGCTCATGGCCATCACGCCATGCGGCAGGACATTCAGGAGAAGCAGGACGCGCCGCCCCAGGTCCTCGCTCCAGACGCTCTCCGAGGCGCTCCCTTCGGAGATCTCGAATTTCAGATCCGGCTCGACCGGACGGTACTCTTCCCGGATCGCGGCCATCTCCTTTTCCACGGCCTCGGTGAAAGCGGCGCGGCGGCCGGGCGGAAGGACCACCCGGGCCGACGCCTCCCGGGCCAGAGCGTTCTGCTTGTTGCCCCCCTGGAACCCGCCCAGATGAAGAGACCCGGCCGCGTACAGCGCGCGGGCCAGGAGTTGGACGGAGCTGCCGCGCTGGAGATGGATCTCCATGCCGGAGTGCCCGCCCTTGAGCCCGGACAGCCGCAGGTCGAGCACCGTCGCGCCCTCGCGGACGGCCGCCTTCTCCAGGGGCAGCACGATCCGGGTGATCGCGCCCCCGGCGCAGCCGATGGTCACGGCGTGCTCCTCCTCGGAATCCAGGTTGAGGAGCTGCCGCCCGCGGAGCGCGATCGCCTGCGCATCGAGGGCGACCGCGCCGGTGAGCCCGGTCTCCTCGTCGACCGTGAACAGCAGCTCCAGCGGGCCATGGACGAGGTCGTCCGCCTCCATCACGGCGAGGATGGCGGCGACGCCGATGCCGTTGTCCGATCCGAGGGTCGTGCCGGTGGCCTTGACCCAGCCGTCCTCCCGCCGGGGGACGATGGGATCGCGCTCGAAGTCGTGTGAAACACCCTCGTTCTTCTCGGTCACCATGTCGAGATGGCCCTGGAGGACCACGATCGGGGCGCCCTCCAGGCCCGGGGACGCGGGCTTCTCGATCACGAGGTTGCCGGTGGCATCCTGCCGGTGGCGGAGGCCTTTGCGCTCAGCCAGGTCAAGGACATAGCGCCGCATCGCCTCCTCCCGGGTGGAGGGACGGGGGATGGCTAGGATCTCGTCGAAGTGCTTCCAGAGAGGTTTCGGGTCCAGCTCGGAGACGAACGACATCAGGGCTCCTCCTTAAAAGTGCGGACGAAGGATACAATGTTCTGAAAACCCGGAGGAGGAGCCCGATGAGAAAGAGGCTGTGGCAGGTCCTGTCCCTGGTCGTCCTGTCGACCACCCTCGGCTGTCAGATGCCCTCGAGCACCGAAGGCAGCGCTACCGAAGAGGAGGGCACCGCGGCGTCCTCCTCCTCCTCGGAAGGCGAGCGCACCCGCCGCATCGAGGAGAAGGCGGCCTCGATCGCGCGGCGCGAAGAGGAGATCCGCAACATGCAGGGCACCGAGCAGGAGAAGATCGACGCCGTGAACCAGCTCGAGCAGGAGCGCCGCGAGCTGATGGAGATGCAGGAGTCGGGCGGGGGGAGCTAGGGAACCCCGCCCAACTCTCTCAGCAGCCTACTTCCTCGTCGCCGCCTCGATCCCCGCCTGGGTCTTGATCGGCCCGGCGGGCTTCTTGGGCAGCTTGCGGGGCTCGGCTTCCATCTTCTTCAGCACCTCGGCCACGCCGCGCTCGAGCTGCGGATCACGGCCGGCGAGCACCGACTTGGGATCGTTCTCGACGACGATATCGGGATCGACGCCGTGGCCCTCGATGATCCATTCGCCTTCGATCGAGGCGCTGCCCGCCTCCGGCACGAAGATCTGGCCGCCGTCGATCAGCGGACCGCGGCCCGAGATGCCCACCACGCCGCCCCACGTCCGCTTGCCGATCAGCGGGCCCATGCCCGCCTGCTTGAACATCGCCGGGAAGATGTCGCCGTCCGACGACGAGCCCTCGTTGATCAGGCAGGCCATGTGGCCGTAGAAGACCACGCCCGGATACGTCTGCGGCTCCTCGCTCAGACGGCCGAAGTCGACCGCCAGGAGCTCGCGCCGCAGCCGCTCGATCATCGTCTGCGACATGAAACCGCCGCCGTTGTCCCGCACGTCGACGATCAACCCCTCCTTGCGGACCTGGGGATAGAACCACTTGATGAATTCCCGCGCGCCGTCCTCGCCCATGTCCGGAATGTGGAGGTAGCCGACGCGGCCGTTCGAAAGCTTGTCGACCAGCTCCCGGCTTTTGTTTACCCACTCCATGTAGACCAGGCGGGTCTCGGTATCGAGCGGCCGGAAGGTGATCTCCCGCGCGCCGTCGAACGCAGGCTTGCTGTTGACCGTCATCCGCACCGGCCGGTCCGCCTTGTGGCGCAGCAGCCGGTAGGGGTTGTCGTTGGCCACCAGCTCCTCGCCGTCGATGGCCAGCACGTACTCCCCTTCCTTTACATCGACCCCGACCTCGGTCAGCGGCGAACGGTAGATATCCTCGTCGTTCTGCCCGTGGAAGATCTTCGCGATCTTGTAGCGTCCCGCCTTGTCGTCGAGCGCGAAGCGCGCCCCGGGCAGCGCCACCTTGGGGCGATCTGGAAGCTGGTAGTCGCCACCGGCCACGTAGGCGTGTGAAATGTTGAGCTCGGCGATCATCTCGCCGATCACGTAGTTGAGGTCCGAGCGATGGCCGACATGGGCCACGAGGGGCCGGTACTGATCGCGCAGAGCCGCCCAGTCGTAGCCGTGCATGTTCTCGACGTAGAAGAAGTCGCGGTAGCGGCGCCAGACCTCGTCGAAAATTTCGGCCCACTCCTCGCGCGGCACCCGGTTCACCACCAGCCCGCCGGTGGAGAGGGTCTTCTGGGAATCCTTGCCCGTCGGAGTCGCGTCATAAAGGTTGTAATTGCCCTGCTGCTGGACCAGCACCTTGGAGCCGTCCGGCGACATCGTGAAGCCGCCGACCCCTTCGGCCAGCGTTGATTCCTTGCGGTCCTTCAAGGAGTACACGCGCAGGCTGGGCTCGCCGCCGCCGTCGCGCCCGAGGAAGAAGGTCGGGATCTTCACGTACATCAGGTTGCCGTCCTTGGTCACCGACAGCCCGTCGTAGTTCTCGAACGGCACCGGGATGCGCACCACCCGTCCTTCCAGCCCGTCGAAGTCGATCTTGGTGTAGCCCTTCTTTTTCTCGCCTTTCTTTTCGTCCTTCTTATCCTCTGCCTTCTCGTCCTTCTTCTCCTCCTCGCCGACGGTCACCTCGTCGCTCTCGATCGGCAGCGGATTCTTCACGTCCTTGCGCAGCGCGAGGGCATAGACGCCCGTGTTGCGGTCGTTGGCGAAGTTGAGCTCGAAGCCGTCGAGCTGGGGGGCGTACTCGCGCGCCGCCATGTAGTAGAGGTAATCGCCGTTGCGCTCCCAGACCGGGCCGGCCTCGTGGAACATGTCGGAGGTCACCCGCCGCGTTTTCCCGTCCTCGACGCTCCAGATCCAGATCGAGCGGAACTGGCTCGCCTCGGTCGTGCTGTACGCGAGATGCCCGCCGCAGGGGGACCAGGAGTAGTCGCGAATCCCGCCATAGACGTTGTCCGCGATCTCGGTCAGCTTGCGGTCGGCGACCGTCAGGACATAAAGCTTTCCATCCTTGTCGCTGAAGGCCAGGCGCTTGCCGTCCGGCGCCCATTCGGGGGCGTAGCGCATGGCCTTGCCTCCCTGGGTGAGCTGCTCGGGCTTGCCTGAGCCGTCCTGATTGACCAGCCAGACCTCCTCCTCGCCGCTCTTGTCGGAGATGAAGGCGATCTTGCGGCCGTCCGGCGACCAGCGCGCCCACTTGTCGTGCGCGTTGGAGGAGCGAGTCAGGTTGCGGGTGGGGCCCTTCTCGATCGGAGCGGTGAAGATGTCGCCCCGCGCCACGAACACGGCCCGCTCCCCCTTGGGCGAGAGCGCCCAGTCCTCGACGTTGCCCGACGCGGACACCTGGGAGGGCCGGTCGTACAGACCTTCGTAGGGCACCTGGATCGCGATCTGGCTGTCCTGGCGGGTGCGCGCGTCGAGCACGTGCAGCTCGCCGTCCATCTCGTAGACGATCCGCCCGGCGCCGTCCGAGCTCGGCCAGCGCACATCCCACTGCTTGCTCTGGGTGACCGGCTCGACCTGGCCGCCCGCCACGTCGTAGGCGTAGAGGTTCAGGGTGCCGGTGCGATCGGAATTGAAGAAGATCTTGTCGCCGATCCACATGGGATCGCGGTCGGTGCGCGGGTTCGAGGTGATGTTCTTGGACTCGTAGGTCGCCAGGTCGAAGATATAGAGATCCTGGGCCCAGCCGCCCTGATATCTCTTCCAGGTGCGGAAGTCGCGGGCGATCGGGGTGTAGACGACCCTCTTGCCGTCCGGCGAGAAGTCGCCCGCGCCCGAGATGGGCATGATCAGCGGCTCGCCGAGGGAGCCGTCCAGAGGCACGGTGTAGAGCCGGGTGTCCGCGAAGTCCCAGCCGTCGCGCATGGAGCGGAAGAGCACGGCCTTGCCGTCCCGGGTCCAGCCCATGACCTGGTTGTCGTAGCCCCAGCGCGGAGTCAGCGGGCCGCGGGCTGGATACCAGGTGAGCTGCTTGGGCACGCCTCCGGTCGACGGCACCACGTAGACCTGCTCGTCGCCGTCGTACTGGCCCATGAAGGCGATCCATTTGCCGTCGGGCGAGAACTTGGCGAACTGCTCCAGGCCGGGATGGGCGGTGAGACGGGTGGCGGCCCCTCCGGAAGCCGCGGCGGTCCAGAGGTCGCCCGCGTAGGTGAACACCACCTTGTCACCATGGATGTCCGGGAACCGGAGGAGCTTGGTCTGGGCCGAGGCCGTTCCAGCCCCAAGCCCGAGGGCTCCGAGGAAGAAGACTGCGGCCACGCAGGAAGAGATCAAACGATTGGACATGAAGCCTCCAAAAAAGCGAAGGGGTATGGCCCTCGGAGGGCCGAGGTCTTGGAAAATTTGTACGGAGGGAACGGCCCGAGGTTGCAAAACGGAGACGGCTCAACCAAACCTCCGTGGCCTGCGTAGACATGATTGTGCCCCTGACGCTCCCCTGACGGTCGGCTGACAGACTTTGACCAGTGCTCAGGACACTTTTCGGCAGTCGATGGAGAAAGACTTCGAGGCTACCCGCCACTACTGGATATACCGCCCATGACCAGAACCCCCTCAGCCTGTCCCTCGAATGGGGCGCACGTCGAAGACGCTCCCCGGCGCAGCCCACTCCACGTGGACGTCTGCAGCGGCACCTCGGGCCTCCTCGACGGAGCGCTGGGGGTCCAACGCCGGCCAGACGTGGGTCAGGACCAGGTCCCGGACGCCGGCGCGGAGGGCGGTCTCGGCCGCCTGCCGGGCGGTCAGGTGGACCGGCGCGCCGACCCGTCCCTCCTGGTAGGTGGCCTCGCAGAGCAGCAGGTCGCTGCCCCGGGCGAAGCCGGCGAGATCGGCGCCCGGGCCGGTGTCGGCGGAGTAGGTGAGGATGCCCTCGTCCGTCTCCAGGCGCATGGCAAGGCAATAGTTGGGATGGTCGGTGCGCAGGAAGCTCGCCCGAACACCGGCCGATTGTCCGGCGATAGGGACGGATTCTCCAGCCGCAACCGGATGGAAATCGAAGGTCTTGTGAAAACCCTCCTGTGCCTCGGCCGAATCGCCCAGCAGCAGGGGGACCCTCTCCCACACCTCCCGAGGACAGTAGAGAGGCTTTTTGAGGACACCCTGCTCGTGAAAACGCAGGGCGATGTTGAGCGCGTAGAGGTCGACGCAGTGGTCCGCATGGACGTGGCTCACCAGGACCGCGTCGATCCGGGTGTAGTCCGCGACCCGCTGCAGAGCGCTGAACGTGCCGTGGCCGGCATCGATCCAAAGCCGCGCCCCGCCGGCCTCCAGAAGGAATCCGCTGGTCGGGTTGTTCGGGCCGGAATAGCCCCCGGAGCTGCCAAGAATTGTCAGACGCATAACACCACTGAGGGGAAGGATACCTCGGAATCGTTATACCAGGCATACGAAGAATCTGAGGAGAGCCCAGTGGCACCTTTTGTGCACATATCGGCCTACAAGTATTTAGTGGCCGATCTCCAAGCGCGAACCGAAAGAGAGGACCCCATGCTGTCGAGCACGGAGTTGCAGGAGCGGAAGGAGCAGTCGGCAGGAGGCCGCCGTCAGGCCCTCGTCATCGGCGGAAGCATCGGCGGCATGGTGGCCGCCCGGGTTCTGACCGACCACTTCGACGAGGTCGTGCTCGTCGAGCGGGACTATCTGCCCGTCGGCCCGGAGAACCGCCCCGGCGTGCCGCACGCCCGCCATCTCCACTTCCTTCTGAAGCGCGGCCTGATGATCGTCGAGGACCTCTTCCCCGGGGTGAAGTCGGACCTCCTGGCAGCCGGCTGCTGCGTGGCGGACCAGGGGAAGGACGTGCAGTACCTCTATCCCTACGGTATGGCGCCGCGCGACGAGATGGGCCTCGAGTTCCTGACCTTCACCCGGCCGCTGCTCGAGTCGACGATCCGCAAGCATCTGCTGGATGACCCCAGGATCTCGATCCTGGAAGGTCACGAGATCTGCGGCCTGGTTGCCGATAACGACAACAGCCGTGTAACCGGCGTGCGGATCCGGCCGCGCAACCGGGCGGACGAGGACGCTGACGCGCCGGAGACCGTGCTGCACGCCGACCTGGTCGTGGACACCAGCGGGCGGCCCTCGGAAGCGCCGCAGTGGCTGACCGAGCTCGGCTACCAGGCTCCCGAGGAGACGGTGGTCGACGCTTTCTGGGGCTATGCCACGCGCATCTACGAGCCGCCGGTCAACTGGCAGGCGGACTGGAAGCTGACGCTCTGCCTCCCCCGTCCGCCGTATCAGCCGCGGGCCGGAGTGATCCAACCCGTCGAAGGCGGACGCTGGCTGGTGACCGTGGCCGGCGTGATGCGGGACTACCCGCCGACGGACGAGGAGGGCTTCCTGCAGTTCGCCAAGAGCCTCTCCACCCCGGCGATCTACGACGCGATCAAGAACGCCCGTCCGCTGACCGGCATCCGCGGCTTCCGCCGCACGGCCAACCGGCTGCGCCACTTCGAGAAGCTGGCGGCCATGCCGCAGGGCTTCGTCGCGATGGGCGACTCGGCCTGCGCCGCCAACCCGATCTACGGCCAGGGCATGACGCTGGCCTGCCTCTCCGCCCTGGACCTGCGCCGGTGGCTGCAGGAGAACGGCGGCGTCCCGGGAGACAGCCTGGCATTCCAGAAGCAGGTCGCGAAGCTGGTCGCCGCGCCTTTCGCCATGTGCTCGGGCGCCGACCTGCGCTGGCCCGCCACCCAGGGCGGCGAGATCACGGCGTCCGTGCACTTCATGCAGTGGTACGTCGACCAGGTCCTGCGGCTGATCCCGACGAGCGCGGAAGTCTACAAGCGCTTCCAGCGGGTCAACCACATGCTCGACGGGCCGGAGGCGCTGTTCCACCCGTCGATCTCGATGAGGATCCTGGGCCGGGCGCTCACCCCCGACTGGCGGCGCTTCGTCCCGTTCCTCGGCCGCCAGAAGAAGGCCGCGCCGGCGATGGAGCCCAAGCACACGACCGTCACGTTCCAGACCCGGGCCCGGTAGTTGATCCCATCCGGTTGATCCCATCCTCCCTCTCCCCAACCCTCTCCCTCACCTGCGTGAGGGAGAGGGAGCCGGAGATCTCCTACCTCACCGCCTCTTTCAGAAACGCCGCGATATCCTTCTTGAGCTTGGCGTGATCCGCCTCGCGGATGTACATCATGTGGCCGGCCTCGAAGTAGGCGATCCGGACGTTGCCCCGCAGCGACTCCGGCAATCCCAGGTGATCGGCCGTGAACACGGAGTCGAAGTACGGCGTCGCGAGATCGTAATAGCCGCAGGTGAAGAGCACCTTCAGGTCCGGATTGCGTGTCATGGCCTGCCGTAATGGCTCGGCCAGATTGACGTAGCGGTTCTCGAAACCCTCCCAGCTCCAGGGCCAGACCTTGCGGCTCAGCCGCTCGTAGATCAGGTCCTCCTTGACCCCGAGCTCGCGCCGCAGGTAGTCGTTGATCGCCGCGGCGTAGGGGCCGTCCAGAGAGGCCGAGCTGGGATCGAACTCCGGATATTCGCCGGCGGTGTCCAGATCCGAGCCGGTGAAGCGGCTGTCCAGGCGGCCGATCGTCTTCCCCTGGCCGCGGAGCAGCTCCTTGGTGAAGCGGAAGATCTCGACGCGCAGGTTCGTGCGCTCGACATAGTCCTGCGAAAGCCCGGTGTAGCGGGCGAGCCGGGCAGCGATCTCCCGCCGGCGCTCCGCGGGCAGCCGGTCCCCCTGCATCAGTGCCGAGGCGTAGTCGCCGAGCGCGAACGCCTCGACCTCGTCGAGCGTCTTCCGCAGGTCGCCCGAAAGCTCCGGCGGCAGCTTCTTGTGGTACCAGGCCGCGGCCGCGTAGGTGGGCAGGATGAGGATGTAGGCCATGTCGTTGCCCACGTTGAACTCCTGGTTCTGCCAGTTGAGCACCGAGGAGATCAGGACCACCCCGTTGAGCATCATGCCGTAGCGGTCGTTGAGGTGCTCGGCAAGCCCGGCGGCGCGGGTCGTGCCGTAGCTCTCGCCGGCCACGAGCTTGGGCGAGGCCCAACGCTCATTCCGGGTCACCCACAGGCGGACGAATTCGGCCACCCACTCGATATCCTGCCGCACGCCATGGAACTGCTTCGGGTCCTCGCCCGGAGCCGGACGGCTGAACCCGGTGCTGACCGGATCGATGAACACCAGGTCGGTCAGGTCCAGGATCGAATACTCGTTGTCGATCAATCGTCCGGGAGGCGGCAGCCCCATGCCCTCGTCCGTGCGCTCGACCCGCTTGGGGCCGAACGCGCCGAGATGGACCCAGAGCGAAGCCGCGCCGGGACCGCCATTGAAGCTGAACGTCACCGGGCGCTCCGCCGGGTCCTTGACCCCGTCCCGCGTGTAGGCGACGAAAAAGACCGAGGCCTTGGGCTTGCCCTCGTCATCCTTGAGGACCAGGTTGCCGGCGGTCGCGGTGTAGGCGATCTTCTGACCGTCGAGGGTGATCGTGTGCCGGGTCGTGGAGATCTTCTCCTCCGGCGGTTTCTTGTCCTTGTCCTTCTCTTTCTCCTCGGCCGGCTTGTTCTCGGCCGGAGGCTGGGCTGTTGCCATCGGCGCCCAGAGGGCAAGAAGAAGGAGAAGTAGCAGGGTACGGCGGTTCCGCATTCGGGTTTCCTCCTGGGCGGCGATTCTACCGGACCCAATTGATCCCATCCCCTCTCTCCCCGGCCCTCTCCCCCGCCTGCGCAGGGAAGAGGGAGCCATTCTCCCTTCCCTCTTTCCTCCTTTCCTCGTAAGTCTCCCCCTCTCCCGGGGCGGGAGTGCTTGGGTGGAGCGGGAGAGGGGGCCGGGGGGTGAGGGCTCCGGTTGACCTGCTCCTCGAACCTGCGCTATCCATAGCCAATGAGTCGCTCTCCGATCCTCCTCGCCCTCGCCCTCCTCCTTTCCCCAGCCCTCCCCGCTTCCGCCCAGATCGATCCCGACCTGCTCGCCGGGCTCTCCGCGCGGTCGATCGGCCCTGCTGCCATGAGCGGCCGGGTGGCCGATGTCGCCGTGGTCGAGTCCAACCCGGACATCGTCTACGTCGGCACGGCCTCGGGCGGCGTCTGGAAATCGACCAACGGCGGGCTCACCTGGAATCCGATCTTCGACGACCAGCCGGCCGCCTCGATCGGCGCGGTCGCGGTCTTCCAGCCCAATCCCGACGTCGTCTGGGTGGGCTCGGGCGAAGGCAACCCGCGCAACAGCGTCTCGGCCGGCAACGGCATCTATAGATCCGACGACGGCGGACGCACCTGGAAGCACCTGGGTCTCGAAAAGACCGAGCGCATCCACCGCGTGATCCTCCATCCCGCGGATCCGGACGTGGCTTACGTCGCCGCCCTCGGCAAGCTCTGGGGCGAAAACCCCGAGCGCGGCGTCTTCAAGACCACCGATGGCGGCAGGACCTGGAAGAGAGTCCTCTACGTGGACGAGCGCACCGGAGTAGGCGAGCTGGTCATGGACCCCGCCAATCCGAACAAGCTCTTCGCCGCCATGTGGGACCACCGGCGCCAGCCCTGGACGTTCCGCTCCGGAGGTCCGGGCTCGGGCCTCTACGTCACCTACGACGGCGGCGAAAGCTGGAAGCGGCTCACCGAGGAAGACGGCCTGCCCAAGGGAGAGCTCGGCCGGATGGGCCTCGCGATCTCGCCCTCCAACCCGAGCATCGTCTACGCCCTGGTCGAGGCGCAGAAGAGCGCCCTGCTCCGCTCCGACGACGGCGGACGCACCTGGAAGGCCGTGAACGAAGACCAGCGCACGGCGAGCCGTCCTTTCTATTACGCGGACATCCGGGTCGATCCCGCCTGGCCGAACCGGATCTACAACCTGGCCGCGCGCCTCTCCGTATCGAACGACGGCGGCAAGACCTTCAACAACCTGCCCGGCGCGCGCGCGATCCACGGCGACTATCACGAGCTCTGGATCAATCCGAACGATCCCGAGCACCTGATCGCCGGCGAGGATGGCGGCCTGGGCATCAGCCACGACCACGGGGAAACCTTTCAATTCGTGGCCAACCTGCCGATCGCCCAGTACTACCACATCAATGTGGACATGGACGTCCCGTACCACGTCTATGGCGGCCTGCAGGACAACGGCTCCTGGCGCGGGCCCAGCTCGGTCTGGGAAGAGGGGGGAGGCATCCGCAACCACCAGTGGGACCGGATCGGCGGCGGCGACGGCTTCGACGTCGTCCCCGATCCCGAGGACTCGATGCGCGGCTACTCGCTCTCCCAGGGCGGCTTCCTGGGACGCTGGAACCTCCGCACCGGCGAATTGCGCGGTATCAAGCCACCGGAAGTGGACCCGGAAAGAAATCGCCTCCGCTTCAACTGGAACACCGGCCTCGCCCAGGACCCGTTCGAGCCAGGGACGATCTATCTCGGCAGCCAGTACGTCCACAAATCCACCGACCGCGGCGAGAGCTGGACCGTGATCAGTCCCGACCTGACCTCCAACAAACCGGAATGGCAAACGCGTAATACAGGGGGCATCACTCCCGACGTGACCGGCGCCGAAAACTACACGACGATCATCGCCATCTCGCCAAGCCCGGTGCAAAAGGGAGTGATCTGGGTGGGCACGGACGACGGCCGGGTTCATGTCACCCGCGACGGCGGCAAGACCTGGGACAGCGTGGAGAAAAGTCTGAAGGGCGTGCCCGCCAACACCTGGGTGCCCCACATCCGCGCCTCCAAGTTCGACGCCGCCTCGGCTTTCGTGGTGCTCGACAACCACCGCCGCGACGATTGGAAACCTTATGCCTTCCGCACGGACGACTGGGGCAAGACCTGGAAGAGCCTGGCGACGAAAGACGTCGAAGGGTACGCGCTCTCGATCGAGCAGGACCCGGTCGACCGCGACCTCCTCTTCCTCGGCACGGAGTCGGGCCTCTACGTCTCGAACGATGCGGGCCGGAGCTGGATGAAGTGGCATCACGGCCTGCCGCAGACCGTCTCGGCCATGGACCTCGTGATTCATCCGCGGGATCACGACCTCGTCGTGGCGACCCACGGCCGCGCCCTGTACATCGTGGACGACATTGCGCCCTTGCGGGAGCTCACGGCCGAGACGATGCGCGAGCCGCTCCACCTCTATGCCTCCTCGCCGGGCCGGCTGTATCGGATGGGAGCCGGCAGCGGCAATCCCCGGAGCGGCGCGGGCGAGTACCGCGCGGAAAGCCGGCCGTTCGGCGTCCTCCTCACCTACTCCCTGAACGCTCCCGGCCTGCCGCACCCGATTGAGGAAAAGGAGCGCGAGCGCAAGGAAAAGGAACGGGCCGAAGCGCGCAAGGCCGCTGCCCAGCCATCCGACGAGGAAGCCGAGGCCGGCAAGCCGCCCCAGGAAACGAAGCCGGAGCCCGAAGAGAAGCCGAAGGAGCCCAAGGTAAAGATCGAGATCGCCAACGCCGCGGGCAAGATCGTCCGCACCCTGGAAGCCCCGGCGAAGATGGGCCTGAACCGGACCGCCTGGGACCTGGGCCGCGACGCCTGGCGCCGTCCACCGACCGACAATCGCGGCAACCCACTGGAAGAGGAGAGCGGGCCCGAGGTGCCACCCGGCACCTATGGAGTAACCGTCCGCTATGGCGATCACGAAGCCAAGGGGACCGTCCAGGTCGTGGCTGCGCCAACGATCGACAACACCGAAGCCGACTGGAAGACCCGGGAAGACGCCCTCGTCCGCATCCAGAAAATCCAGGAATCAACGGTGGACGCCATCGATCGCATCGCCGCCACCCGCAAGGACGTCGAAGTCGTCCTGCAGAAGCTCCAGCCCAAGGACAAGAAGGCCGAGCCCTCAAAGGACGATCCGAACAAGGCCCTCAAGGATGCGGCAAGGGATCTTCAGAAGAAGCTCACCGAGATGGAAAAGCGCCTCTGGGTCAGCCCGGACGTCAAGGGCATCATCGACGACCGGTCCCTCATGGCCGAGGTGGACGCCGCAGGGGGGCCCGTGTTCTCGACGTTCGAGCCCCCGAGCGCTACGGCGCAAACTTATTTGGAGCAGACTGAGGCGGTGGCTCGGAAGACTTTCGCGGACTTCAACAGGCTGTTTGCGGAGGACGTGGCTGCTTTCCGCAGGAAGGTGGCGGAGGCGAAAATCGAGTTGCTTCGAGAGGAGGAGGCGATCTCGATCGAGTAGACCGTTCCCTGCTCGGTCCCACCTGATCCGGCGTGTCCCAGCGATCTCACGGATCCAGGGGCACGTCGGGGACCTCGCTCTCGTGGATTCCTTTCAGATATTCGGAGGCGGCGGCCAGGAAACGCCGGCCTTCACGGATAAGTTCCTCCACCCGATCCGGCTCGATGGGCAGCGTCTCGTAATCAGCGGTATGCCGGATTTCGAAGGCTCTATCCAGGAAGCGATGGAACGCCGGGTCGAGTCGTTGAGTTTTGGCGAAGTGGAGACCGTACTGAGCAATCACCTGTCCGTGGCGGCCGTAGGATAGTCCCATCGACAGGAGGAGCTCCTGGGCAATGTAGAAATAGCCGTAGTAGGTTCTGGAAGCTCCGAAATCATTGTCGCCGGCTTGCAGCAGACGCTCTGCGGCATCGAACGATCTTGCCGCCTTCTCAAGGAGCAATCCGCTCGTCATGCTGCTCGGACGGCCTCTTGGCTGACCACGCGCAGAAAGTTGGTCTGCCCTCGCTGATAGGCTTGAAAACTCGCCGGCATGACCGAGAGGACCACGTCATTGGCCAGCGAGAGGGGCCACTTGAGCGGCTCCAGCCGGATGATTTCCTCGACCGTATTCACCGGCCCGTCCAACAGCAACAGCAGGTCGATATCGCTCCCCTCGCGGAAGTCCCCCCGAGCGTAGGAGCCATAGAGCAGCAGGCCGCGGAAACGGTCGCCGTAGAGCTCCTTCAGTCCTGCGCGGAGCTTTTCGACGACCTGGGCGAGGTGAGGGGGCAGGTGGCTCATGACGAGGTCATTTTACACCCTTCGCGACTCCCGGCGACCTACCTGTAAAACGGAGGGCGGGGGTCTCCGGAGGAAGTGACAGGCGTTTAGAGAAGAAGAAGGCCTAATCTCGGCGGCATCCTCGGTAAGAGGGACTCAGGCGAGCGCGCGACCGTCGTCACAGGGTAGTTACGCCAGGGAAATCACCTGCTGCATCATCGTCTTGAACGTACTCTCGAGAGCTCCCGGCGCCTTCCGTCAGCCTTTTTGCGCTGCGAGGACGGTCCCCTCCCCTTCCTCTCTCGATCGCGAGGTCGAGAAGGTTGGTCGCCTGCAAGCTGAGGGTCAGAATCGCCGCCGCGTTGCCTACGGAGGCAGGCTCGGATATGCACTCACAAACGGAAGGGCGAGCGGGAACGAGCCCAGAGGAAACCTGGCCGTCCGATGCTGCCTTACGAGCAACTGCGCGGTGAGTTACTCCCCTCCGCTTTATGTACAGATAGATGTCCAATCAACATGTACCAAGCTCGCCCAGATTGGCCAACCGAACTTCCATCGCCTGCCTGCTCACCTCAAATATGTTAGCCAACTCCTCGATTAACTCTTCGTCACCTAGAGGAAAGCGGCGGCCTCGTAGGCGTACTACCTCTCTGAGTACAAAATCCTCTGGCATCAGAAGCTCGGCAGCAAAATTATTGGCTTCAATCTCTTCTTTGATAGTTCCTTGGCTAGAACTCGCATCGCGGAAGCGCACCCTTCGATCTACGAAGACTGAGGATGAGGATGAATGCAGCTTATAGTGACCTAATTCGTGGGCTATACTAAATCTTTTCCGGACGGGTGCGTCATCCTGATTTATCAAGATTAGTGCACTTCCACCCTCTAGGTATAGCATGCCGGATATCTCACTTTCGAGTTTTTCCTCGACTACTCGAAGTCCTTCTCGTTTTGCAAGGCGCTCGACATCCACAGGTGGCTTAGATATTTCATATTCCGCGATAAGTCGCTTTGCTGCCCTAGCTGCTTTAGCCATCCAGTTCATAGATCATCCAGTCTTTTTAGGAAGATGAAGGAGCGCTCTGCGGATCGCATTCTCTGACGCTCCCTGACCCTGAAGAGCTGCTATGGCAAGATTCCCTTCTGTAGAGATCAGTACAGGAACCCGCTGGGGGATCAAACTTCCAACCTCGACCCCCAGAACCTCTGCCATCCTGACCACGATATGGAGTTGGACCGCTTGCCTCCCTTTCTCGATGTTGGCGACCGACGGGCGGCTAAGCCCTAGAGCGTCGGCGAGATGAGCCTGCGTCATCCTGGGCCGGTGTGCTTGAGGGCCACGGGCATTTTTCAGAAGTCTACCAAACTCTTCGTAGAAGGGATCCGCAGCCATCATCCTCATTATCCCGATATGCCGGTTCATGTCAATCTCCCAAACAATGTTTACCTGCCAATCTTTGTTTGTTAGACAAACTATAATCTGGTTGCAACGTTGGGAGTGTTGACATCGACCGTGCTGAGGCGTAACGTAGTGCCGTCACTACACGGCCCTTTTAGCCAAAGGAGAAGACCATGGAAACGAGCGGTGTTTTTGAGCATGACCACTTAGGCGAGACCCTGCGCGAGGGCCAGTCGCCGCGACCGGCCTTGACCTTTGAGTTCATCGTGAACACGCGGCCGCACATCGTGGACCACAGCCATGTCACCTTCGAAGAGGTGGTAGAACTGGCATTCCCCGGTCCGCACGGGCCGAACATCGAGTTCTCCATGACCTACCGCCACGCTGCGTCCAAGCCCCACGCTGGCGAACTCGGCGCCGGGGGCTCCGTCGAGGTCAAGAAGAAGGAGACCATCTTCAATGTCACCCGGACCGATAAGTCGTAGTCCGGACTTGAAGCGACTTCTAGACGAAGGGTACTTCGTGCAAATCCAGGGCGGCCTCCTGGTCATGCGCGAAGTGCCCTACGTTGACACGCAGCGGAGGGTCCGCAGGGGCTCTCTGATTTCCACCCTCAGCATGGCCGGGGACGTTACTCAGACGCCGGACACGCATCAGGCCTGGTTTGACGGCGAGTTCCCGTGCAAGGCCGACGGAACACCCATCGCGGCGATCGCGCACAGCAGCGGGAATTTCAACCTCGGCCACGGTCTAACCGCGAAGCACCACTTCTCAAGCAAGCCGGAAGGCGGCTACCGCGATTACTACGAGAAGATGACCACCTACGCCGGTGTCATCTCGGGGCCGGCTGCCGTGCTAAAGCCGGAGGTTACGCCGAGGACCTTCCGAGCGCTGGAGGACGAGGAGGACAGTATCTTCAACTATATGGAGACGGCCTCGGACCGAGCCGGCATCGGTGCCCTTACCGAGCTCCTGATGAACGAGCGCGTTGCAATTATCGGGCTCGGGGGCACTGGCTCTTACGTCCTCGACTTCATCGCCAAGACGCCAGTCCGCGAGATCCGGCTCTTCGACGAGGATGAGTTCCTGCAGCACAATGCCTTCCGCGCGCCAGGTGCGCCCTCCCTCGATGAGCTGCGTGAGGTGCCCAAGAAGGTCGACTACTTCAAGAGCATTTACTCCCGAATGCATCGGGGTATCGTGGCACACCCCGTCGCGCTGGACGAGGGGAACGTCCATTTCCTCGATGGCATCACCACGGCGTTTTTGTGCATGGATGCGGGCGAGGCGAAGCGTCAGATCGTTAGGAAGCTCGAGGAGATTGGTGCCGTGTTCATTGATGTTGGCATGGGGCTGGAGCTCGTGGACGGGTCGTTGGGCGGCATCCTGCGGGTAACCGCGAGCACGCCCGACAAGCGCGTCCATATTCATCACGGGCGTCGTATCTCGTTCGCCGGCGGTGGAGAGGACGACGTGTACTCGTCCAACATCCAGGTGGCGGACCTGAACGCGCTCAACGCGGTGCTGGCGGTTGTGAAGTGGAAGAAGATCCGCGGCTTCTACCGCGATCTGGAGCGGGAGCACCACTGCACCTACACGACAGATGGAAACCAGCTTGAGAATGGTGACTTCGCATGATGCGCTGGTCCCCACTAGAGCACCGCTTCGTGACGCATTTCCCAGACCACCTAGAGCCGGGCGTGCTCTATGTCTCGATGGAATACGGCAGCATCGCCCACAGCTGTTGCTGCGGCTGTGGCCAGGAGGTCGTTACTCCACTCTCGCCAACCGACTGGAAAATGACCTACGACGGCGAGACTATCTCTTTGTGGCCATCTATCGGCAACTGGAGCCTGCCCTGTCGTTCGCACTACGTAATAGAGCGTGGGCGAGCGATTAAGGCGGCTCCTTGGACAGACCAGCAGATTGCGGCCGGGCGCCGAGAGGACAGGGTGGCGAAGGCCCTCTACTACAGCATTCACGACTCCACAGCAATCGAGGCTGCTCCGTCTCCGACGGCGATTTCCGGGGCAAAGAGCGTGTTCTCAAGACTTAAGCATTGGTTTTTGAAATGGGTGAATGAGGAGCGTCCATGACCTTCGACGAAAAACTTGAAGAGCTGTTCCAAGACGTGCTGCGCGCGCGTGACACCTATGAAGCGTGGTGGACTCTCAAAAGTGACAAGGTGCGGCCAACGTACGTGGGAACTATGAATCACTACCTCGGATACTTTAGGATTGCCATTCACAGTCATTTCGTCGCCATGATCATGGCACTATGCCGCCTCTATGATACTCACAAAGAGGCCCTGAGCATCCCTCGCTTAGTGGTGTCTCTTCAGAGCGAGCCGGGTATATCGAAGTCGATTATGCAGAACGTAAAGGAAAGCGTCGCTGCCGTAGAATCATCGATCCTCAAGATCAAACTGCTGCGCGACAAGGTATTCGGCCATCGGGACCGGTCACACACGTATGAACGTGCTTTCGAAGAGGCCGGCCTTACGGGGAACGAAGTCGAGAACCTCATCGACAAGACACTCCAGATCATCAATGCCCTCCTGAAGGCTCGCAACAAGGGGACGTATGAGTTTGAACACTACACAGAGCTGGATCTGCTCAAGCTGCTTCGTGACCTTTCTTCTGCGCAGGGTCGTTCGACATAAGCGATCGTCCCTGCGGAGGAAGTGCTGCAGAAAGAGCTTCTGACAGAGGAAGTGCCAGACGTTCCGAGAAGAAGAAGGCCTAACCACGGCGGCAGGCTCGGCCAAAGGGGCTCAGGCGAGAAGTGACGGGCCTTGTGAGGCAGTTTTCCCAGTGAAATTACTTGGCGACGGCCTTTTTCACGCGCTCTCGGCGACTCCCGCTCGTTCCACCCCCTTTCCGCCCTCCGGAGGACAGTCCTCTCCCCTTCCTCTCTCGATCGCGAGACCAAGAAGGCCAGTTGCCGGCAAGCTGAGGGTCAGAGTCGTCGTCGCTCGCCTACGGAGGCAGGCTCGGGTAGGCGGTCACGAAGGGAAGGGCGGGAGGAAACGAGCCCAGAGGGAACCTGGCCGTCCGGTCTCCCGCCTTCAGCTTTTCGGCAGCCTCCCGGAACGCGGTCGACGAGCCTCTCGTCCAACCTTTTTAGAGGCTCGTCAGACCCTTCGAGCCTCTCGTCAGACCCTTTGAGCCTCTCGTTAGACCTTTTGAGGCTCTCGTCAGACCTTTCGAGGCTCTCGTCAGACCTTTCGAGCGTCTCGTCGAACCTTTCGAACCTCTCGCTCGACTCGATGAGCCTCTCGTCGAGCCTTTTCAGCCTCTTGTTGAACCCGACGAGGCTTCCGACGGGCTATCGAGAGTCTCGTCCGACCTTTCGAGCCTCTCGTTAGACCCTTTGAGTCTCTCGCCGGACCTTTCGAGCCCCTCATCGAACCTTTCGAGCCTCTCAATAGAGTCGACGAGACTCTCGTTGAACCTCGTGAAAGGCTCAAAGTGAGCGCGGGCAGCATCCCGAACCCGCAGGAAGCTCTCGCCAAAGCGTTGGAGCACTCGGGGAAGACAGCAAGGCGCTTCCGCGTCCACGCTTCCTGGTTTGGAGATCCGCCAGTACAATCTCCTCGACGACCTGGCGACCCATCGGCTCACCAGCCGTTGTGCGTATCTGGTCCACGAGACAAGCTGAGGGGCGCCCTCAATTCTTCTTGAAGCTCGCCAACTGCCCTTCGCTGTAATCCGAGTCCACCAGGCCCCGGGGGAGGTTCCAGAGGATTCAAGAAGAGTAGCGACTCAACTGCCCATCTTTCTCAGGCGCGTCGACCAGGTTCCTCCCCCTGACCAGGAGGCTCCCCGAAGGCATCGAAACGCAATAACCACCGGAAGGCTTGCCCTCTTCGCTCCCTTCAATGCAGGTCATGGTCATGTCAAATATGACTGGAACGATTGTTCTGCCTGATGAGGTTCCAGAGGATTCAAGAAGAAGGAGGGCATTAACTCGGCGGCAGACCCTCATTCCACTCGGAGAACCTCGAGTTAACCGAGCCTCGGAGGGTCCTCAACCCGAGAAATCACCCCTCCAGCCCGCTGCGGGAGGCTCTCTCGGGCGCTCATCAGGCAGTTTTCCTGCCAAGAAGACGATCCTCTCCCCTCCCACCTCGATCAGGACTCGGGAAGGCAGCAGTTTCAAGCTGTAGGATGAATATGACGATCTCGCCTACGGCGGACGGGCGGGATGAGCTCTGACAAAGGGTAGCCCGGGCGGGAACGAGCCCACCGGGAACCTCACTGCGGACAACTCCCCTCTCTTGAGCTTCTCGGCCGCCTCGCGGAACGCGGCCACGAACATGGAGTACGCGACCCAAAAGGTCTCGCGGACCTCCTTCGCCACAGCATGGAAGAGCGGAGCGGGAGATCTCTTCGTATGGTTCGGACGCGTGTGCGGTCTCTGCTTGAGGATCGCCGCGACTCCCAACGGCTCGATCCCTCTCGCCTCCCGCTCGGCACGGGCTTCCGCCTCGATCTCCTCCACCAGGCCAGCCACCCTCTGCCTGTACTCCTCCTGCGTGCGATCCGCCCAGCAGGGGAGCGGCGAGAGCACCAGCTCCTCCTCCGTGGCGTACCTCAGCCGCCCGAAGTCCTCCCCCCGGTTGCGGGCGGCGTACTCCTGCGTGCGGCTGAACCACAGCCCTTGAGCAGCTTGCCTTCGAGGATCGCCTTGCCAGAGTGGACGCCGGGCCACTCGGTCACACGGTCGACGAGAGACTCCTTGACCCCGTGCGCCAGGACGCCGACAGGTTACGGAGGAGTTCCGATGGGTTTCGGCGCCCCTGCCCGAGCTATCCGTTACAATTCCTTCAATGCTGGCCGAGCCGACAACCTCTCAGCCCCAGCCGGAAAAGCCTCAGAGCTGGGTGAGCGTCCTGGCGATGGCATTCGCCGTCGTCCTGGCTTCGGGGTTCGTGGGATTGATTGGCGGAGGTTTTCTCCTTCTCGGGCTGGAGGCCTGGCTGGCCGGCTCTGAGCGGAGGAAGTGACAGGCGTTTCGGGAAAGAACAAAGCCCTCAAGGATGCGGCAAAGGATCTTCAGAATAAGCTCACCGAGATGGAAAAGCGCCTCTGGGTGAGCCCCGACGTCAAGGGCATCATTGACGATCGGTCCCTCATGGCCGAGGTTGACGCCGCGGGGGGGCCCGTGTTCTCGACCTTCGAGCCCCCGAGCGCTACGGCTCGGACTTATCTGGAGCAGACGGAGGCGGCGGCCAGGAAGACCTTCGCTGACTTCAACAAGTTGTTCGCAGAGGACGTGGCGGCGTTCAGGAGGAAGGTGGGGGAGTCGAAGATCGAGTTGCTCTCGGAACAGGAGGCGATCTCGATCGAGTAGCGGGCAACCGCCGGCCCGGAGGCATCGCTCCGGGTCGGCGGCCTGAGCTCACAGCCCTCTGGCCGCTGTCTCTGCTTGTGCCGCGTCGTTCAGCCGCCCGTCAAAGGAAGAGAACTGAACGGGCTCACCGAGGCCCTCATCGATCAAGTAGAGAAAGGACGCGAGATGTAGACTGTCGAATCCACGGAGGGCATGTTTCTCTGCCAAGTCGCCCGCCTCGCGCCAGACTGCCCCCGAAGCTTCGACTGCAAGATAGCGAGGCCAGTCCTCATCCAGGTCGGCTTTGGTAAGGGCGTGTTCGTCGGGAGTCAGGGCGCCTTCACGGCAGAGGCGCGCCAGAGCGCTTCGTGCCTCGGGATAGGCAACCACCGAGGTACACACGAGCATCGCCTGACCGACCAGGCTCTCTATTTCGGAGGAACCGTTTTCTTCGACGTAAAGCTTGATCAGACTGCTGGTGTCGAGATAGAGGATCAACGCCGGTCTTCCAGGACGATGGCCGAGGCGCTCTTCCCTCGCGTCCGAGGCCGGCGCCGCGATCCCACGGGCTTACCACCACTCCAATCGGCAGTTCCGGCCTCGACAAGCTCCCAGGCTCGCTTTGCCGATGCGTTCTCCTCGAGTGGGACCAGAAGAGCGACAGACTGTCCATGCTCTTTAATCACGATCCTCTCCCCTCCCCGAGCTCGCCGCAGGTAATCGCCTAGATGGTCTTTCAGGGTCTCGATGCCGACTTCGGTCATGGTACGGCAAGTCTAGCAGAAGCTGGGACACCCCTGGGAGGCAACCCCCTGCCGACTTTCTCGTCAGGCCCCCTGAGACAACAGGCGGCGCATTGTCTCGGGCTCGCGCTCAATCGCTCGGAGCAACGCGCGGGCCGGTGCATCGGGAGTGCGGCGGCGCTGTTCCCAATCCCGCAATGTGCTGATGGGTAGTCTGAAGGCTTCCGCGAACTCTACCTGTGTCATGCCGAGTCGCTGCCGCAGCGCCTTCATAGGGGAGATCCGGCGCATCTTCGCCAACATCTCCGGATCGAGCGGCTGGGCATCGGGATCGGAGGAGGCTGCCGCCAGCACCTCTTCGTCCGTCATCGCGTTCACTCGCGCCCAGTCGGTCTCGCCGCGAGGCGGCCGGAGGAAGTGACAGGCGTTTCGGGGTGAGAGTCTCCCTGAAGACTGCGGAGAGACTCTGCGAAGCTGGGAGTGATTTCGACGGATTCAGAGGCATTCCGAGCAGGAAAGAGGTGCTAGAGGAACTTGGAGCCAGGAAAGGGGTTCCTCAGAGCATTTCCCGGCGGCTCCGAGCCGCTCCAGCCCTTTCGGAGCCGTTCTGAAAAGCTCGGAGCCATTCTGAAGCGCCTCGGAGCCATTCTTGGAGCTTCAGAATGGCTTCCAGCTTCCTCAGAATGATTCTGAGAATCTCAGAACGGCGCCGAAGAGCCTCAGAGCCGTTCTCAGCCGCTCAGAGGGGCTGCGAGGGACTTCAGAGTCATTCTGAGCCGCTCAGAACGGCTTCCAGGAAGCTCGGAGCCATTCTCGGGACTTCAGAGTGGCTTCGAGCTTCCTCAGAACGATTCTGAGAATCTCAGAGCCGTTCTCAGCTGTTCAGAGTGGCTCCGAAGGACTTCAGAATCATTCTGAGCGGCTCAGAGCGGCGCTGAAGCGACTCAGAACGGCTCTGAATCGCTCAGAATGACATGCAGGCACTTCAGAATCGCTCTGAGAAGCTCAGATGGCGCGGGCGGGCCGGGAAAACATGCCGGCGGCTCCTGCAAGCCGTTCGCCCGCCGCATGGGTTTCGGCGCCCCTGCCCGAGCTATCCGCTACAATTCCTTCAATGCTGGCCGAGCCGACGACCTCTCAGCCCCAGCCGGAAAAGCCTCAGAGCTGGGTGAGCGTCCTGGCGATGGCATTCGCCGTCGTCCTGGCTTCGGGGTTCGTGGGATTGATTGGCGGAGGTCTTCTCCTTTTCGGGCTGGAGGCCTGGCTGGCCGACCCCGCCGCGGTGCAGGCCCTCCTTTCCATGGACGGCTTGTCCCTCTGCGCACACCTGTTCGCAGTACCGGCCGGGATCGCATTGCTCCGGCGCTCGGTCCCCCGGGGTCAGAGGGGCCGCGAGTACCTGGGGTTGAAGTGGCCCGGGCTCCGGCAGGGACTGGGCTGGGGGCTGATCCTCCTGGCCTCGTCTTATGGCGTCGACTTTCTCATCTGGCGGCTCGGAATACCCTTCAGCGAACGTGACGACTACCAGCAGATCATCCGCTTCCCCCTGCTCCTCCCCCTGACGTTCCTGGCTATCGCGGTCCTCGGCCCGATTTTCGAAGAGTTGCTCTTCCGCGGGTTCCTCGTGGAAGGCCTGCGCCGTTCCCGGCTCGGCACGGCCGGCGCCATCCTGATCCCCGCCGCCGTCTGGGCCGCGATGCACGTCGACCTCCCCGTGCGCGTGGCGGTACTCTTTCTCGACGGGGTCCTTCTTGCGCTTGCCCGGCTGCGCACAGGATCGACTTATCTGACAGTGCTGGTCCATGCCATTTACAATGCGGTGGCAGTCCTCCTCATGGCGAACGGCGCTTAGAGAAAGAGCGTCGGCGAGATCTCGTTTGTCGCGAACCGTCGATGTCGTCAGTTCCGACTGCCCCGGAAGTCAGTTCCAAGCGCTCGGAAGTCATAAGGCTCAACCTGGACACGCCGAGATGCCGTATAGCATTCTTCGCCTCACCGGCAGAGGCTGTGCCATCGATGGAGACGCGACATGGGATTGAATGAGCTCCCGCAGTTCACGATAGACGAACGCTACGAGAGCGAGGGTGGCCATGTCCGCCTCGTGGGCCGATTCTCGCACCTGCGGGGCGTTCAGGCTGGAAGCGGCTTCCTCTACTCTGCGGCCGGTCCGACTCTCGGGGATCTCGTCGAGATCCCGCAGCCCGGTGCCTCTGCCACCTTGCTCGCCGAAGCGTGGTGCATTTCCCCGGAGCTCTCACCGGGCAAGACGTTCCCGTGGATTGACGGCTATTGGCAGCCGTACCAGATCGAGATGGTGCTCGACCCGGACCACAGGTGGGAACGCCGCGTGTTCGCGGCCGAACCTGCGCGCTCTTTTGAGATCGAGGGGGCAACCGCCTGGCAGCCGGCCGGCGCTCCACTTCCGGAGGGGGCTCGCGACCTCGGGATTCGTGAAGGCGCCTGGGATCACGAGCACTGTGACCTCTGCTTTGCCCACATCGGCGCCTCGGGATCGCCGGAAGGCTACGTGGATGCCGAGGAGCGGTGGCTCTGCGTCGAATGCCACGACAAGTACGCCGCACGTCAGGACATCTCCTTCGCTTGCCCGCCAGGGAAGTGAGGATGGATGCGAGCGCGGAGAAGGCCCCGGGGAGGGCAGTTGACGGAGAATTGGCTTTCAGGTCCGTCCAAGGATTGAAAGGAGGTGCCCATGCGCCGAACCGCTCTCGGTCTCCTGCTCGCCCTCTTGCTGCCCATCTCGACCCTGCCCGTGGCCGCGGCTTCCTGCGATGCTGTTGCATCGAGCGAGTACAAGGGCACGAAGCTCTTCAAGTTCCCGGACAGCACCGCCTACTTCTATGTGGTGAACCGGATCTCCATCGACGCGGACGGCGCGCCGAACGCCTATCATCCGCAGGACCGGGGGATCGATGCGCTCGCCAATGCCGGATTTCCTGACGGGGGTTGGCGGTCGGTCCTCGTGGCCGATCCCCGGAATCCAGACCGGCCTTTCGTTCAGCCCGATGGAGAGTTCGCCGGCTTTTTCGTCTCCATGACCACCCTGCAGGATCTCACCTTGCCGGTGACCGACATCCACCGCTACGTCGATGCAAGGCAGGTCCCCTATCTCGTCTTTCCCGGAGCGTTCTTCGCGATGCCGGGGACCGGTGTTTTCGGCGACATCGTGCTCGGGCGCCAGATCCGGAGTGGCAAGGAGAGCGCCGCGATCGTCGCCGACAAGGGGCCTCGCAACGCCCCTCTCGGAGAGGTGTCCATCCGCTTGGCGGAGAACCTCGGAGGCAGCAACGTAAATCCGCGGAGGGGCACGGGGGCGCCACGCGGCCCGTTTCTCTACGTGGTGTTTCCGCGGAGCAAATCAAATCCACCCTGGCCGTTGACCATGGATCAGATCCAGCAACGAGCACAGGACCTGCTTACCGCGCTGGGTGGCTGGGAGAGGATCTTGCCTTGCGTAACCGCGCCCTGAGCGGCGGCAGTCATCAGGATGGCGACGGCTGCCCGGAAGTCACTCCCGGCCCCAAGGCTCTTTGACGCTCACCAGCTCGCCGACCAGGAGCTCCGAATCCATCAAGCTCCTCGACCCGACCAGGACGTCCCCTGAAAGCTCCACCAATCCGCCGGACAGGTAGGACGGAAGCCCGCCACTTCCCTATCTTTCAGCTTCTTCAAATTTCCGCATAGGCTTGCATTAAGTATCCCGACACTCTACCCTCTTTCTGAGGTAAGGCTCGGACGACGATTTGCACCCACGAACAGGAGGCCATCATGGAGAGCCCGCGGATACTATTTCTAGTTCCTCTTCTTGTCATATCGGTCGGCGGATTTGCGACGAAAGCGTCTGCCCAATCGTGCGAAGAGGCAGGCTTTGAGAAGATCCCCCCCGCCTGCACCTCTTTTAGGATTAGCGGGCTTTTCAGCCAGACGGTGGCAATCACTGTAAAAGACACTGGCGTTGGACTTTGCCAAATACGTCTGGAAAATCCTGTAAATGTCAGCTCGACAAACGTACCCGTTGATTTTCAATTTCGCACTACGGAGTATACGGTCAACATAGAAAAAATCGAACGTACAAAACGGGGAAGCTTTGTCCTCAGAGTTACTGACTGCTGCAGTAACGAAGCAACCTGTGATCCGGTGCTTACTGGCATGGTTCGCCTGACAGGCAAGCCGGGTGTAGACACCTATTCCGACATCCCAGAAGTGGAAGGATTCGTGACGGTCATGAATGGGACTCCTGGCCTTCGCAGAGTTGTGGCGATCGTTAATGGCGAGAGGTTCAGTGTACAGGGGCTAAGAGATGGCGAGGAGGTCACTATCGATGCTACGCGCGCTATGAAACCGGGTTCCGAGAACACCATCTCGCTGGGGGGATACGGCAAGCCTGGAAGCAGCGCCGCAGTCATGATCTGGGAGGGTCCCGGTAACTAGCTCTCGCTCGCTCAGGTGTCTTGCTGGAAGATCTCTGATAGCTGCCGCGGATATACTCGCCAGCCATGCGATCCGGCTGGCTGTCCCGGGTGGTCTTCGGTCTGCTAGCGGTGTACCTGTCTATCGGCATCGCGGTGGGGCTGCGCAATACCGCGTTGCGGCTGCGCTCCGCGGTCAGGTCCGCCGGGCTTTCCGCGGGAGAGATGCGGACGCGGATCCTCGGCGCTGAGTACGTGACCGCGGTCGAGCGGCTCCGGCGCACGATTCCTGTCGGCGAGCCTTATCTGCTCCGCGAGCTCGACGAGCCGGGCGCGATGCTCTGGATCCGGTTCGATCTCCTGCCGCGCCGCGCGATCCTGGACATCGCTCCCCCTCCCGATGCGCGCTCGGCCTGCTTGCGGGCTCGGGTCCGCTGGCTGGTCGTGGCGGCCGGGGCGCGCCGGCCTCCATTGCTCTACGAGCGGCCCGCCACCGTGCCGCCGGGATGCCCTCCGTGACTTTCGCTGCGGTGGCCGCAAACCTTGGCGGCGTCGCTCTCGTCGTGCTTCCCGGCTTGGGGCTCGCCGAGCTGTTCGCGCCTCTTCGGCGGCTGCCCTTCCTGCGCCGCCTCGGTTATTCCTATCTGCTGGGTCTCCTGATGCTCGGCGGCGCTCTCTTCGCCGCCTCTCATCTGTTCGGGTTGCCACTGCGCCGGCCGGCGATCCTCGCCGCGGCGCTCGCTCCGGCTGCCAGCGGATTGGTTGCGCGGCTCCGGCGCCAGGGGCAGGATCATCGTCAAGCCAGCCGCTGGCAGATCGCGGCGGCGCTCTGCATTGCCGCGATCTGCCTTGGACCGCTGACTTCAGCGCTGACAGCCCCTTTGGGCGATTGGGACGGGCGCATGACGTGGAGCCCGCTCGCGGCCTACATGCGCCACGAGGGGACGGTCGACGCCTCGGTGCTGCGGGAGGATCAATGGTGGATCCTCCACCCGCGCTATCCACCTCTGCTGCCTTTGGCGCAGGTCGCCGCCCAGGAGATGTTCGGCGCGGGGGAGGACGATCAGTTTTACCGGGCGCTCTATGCCGCCTTCCTTCCGGCGCTGCTCCTCGTCCTCTACGATGGCGCCCGGCGCGCCGCCGGCACCCGGGCGGCGGTCCTGGCCACTCTGGGCGTTGCGGTGCTTCCCTTCCTCAGCTACGGAGCCGGCGGCGCCACGTCGGCTTACAGCGACCTGCCGCTCGCTGGCTTCTATGGAGCGGCCTTGATTCTTCTCCTGCTGGAGCGGACGCGACCCTCTGCCGGACTCGCCGCCGGCTGCCTGCTCGCGGGAGCGATCCTGACGAAGAACGAAGGCGCGCTGCTCGCCGTGGCCGCGATGCTTCTGGCCTCTCTACGCCTGCTCCGCCGCCCTCGTGCTCTGGGCTGGTTTGCCTGTGCGGCCGGGCCCGCGCTGGCCGCATTCGCTCTGCTCACTTCCTGGCGGGCCGCCATCCCGAACCGTGACGACGAGAATTACTTCGCCGTCCTGCGGCTGTCCGACCTGCTCAACGGCGCGGTCGCGCGCCTGCCGGTGATCGTTCCCGAGATCCTGCGCTGGACGTTCCGGTGGTCCTCCTGGCTCGGATTCTGGCTTCTCTTCCTTGTCGTTCTGATCGCCGGCTGCCGCGCGTTGCGGCGCCCCGGCGCCCGCCTCCTGCTGCTCGCCGGGTGGATTCCCGGCGCGATCGGCTGGGCCGCCTACGCCGTGAGCACGCGCCTCGGACACCTCCTGGGAGAGACCTGGGACCGCTTCCTGCTCCAGGGACTGGTGCCGCTGGCGATCGTGTTCGCCTGCGCTCTCAAAAAAACTTTGGCGCATCGTGTCGATTTTGCGGACCCTCGCGCTCAGATGGCCGAAAAGCAGAAGTAGAGAGGCGTCTACAGGTACCGCTCGCGGAGGATCGCGAGGTGGTGCGCCAGATGCCCGGCCGCGAGATAGGCCAGCGCGTTGACCGTGAACGTCATCCCGCTGGCCACGCCGCTCCGCTTCCAGGCCTCGGCCGGCAGGTTGCGGAAGAAGGCCAGCGTCGACAGGCGCGATCCCCGGAAATCCTCGACATGGCTCGCCCACGGAAAGTCATCGGCGCGGGCCGCGGCGGCGCTGATCTTCTCGTCGAAGCTCGGCAGCCCGCCGTCCCCGCCCTCGAGACCGCGGGCGAACCAGAGGGCGCGGAAGACGAACAGCCGCTCGCAGTCGTTGATGTGATTGATCACCTCGCGGAAGCTCCACTTGTCCGGTCCGTACCGGTAAAGCGACTTTTCCTCGGAGATGCCGGCGAGCAACGCAAGGGTTTCGTCCAGTTGGCTCTGGAGGACGGCGACCACGTCCCCGTCCGGGACCTGTTCGATGTACTTGAAGTAGTACGGCGCGGCTTCGTGGGGCTCCGGGATCGGCATGATCAATACTCCGCGAAGGCGTCGTCGGGATAGCAATAGAGCCAGCGCTCGCCCGGCTCCGCCGAGGCGATCACGGGATGCTCGCTGGCCCGCGCATGTTTGGTGGCGTGGCGGTTCGGCGAATTGTCGCAGCAGAGCGTCGTGCCGCACGTCTGGCACGTACGCAGGTGAACCCATTGGGAGCCGGTCTTCACGCACTCGTCGCAGACCCGGCGTTTCGCATGGGTGATGCTTGTGACCTCATCGATGTGAGCGCAGGCTCCTTCTGACATCATCTTCTCCCTTACTCCTGAAGCACCCGGTGGACGAAGGCAATTGCGATCGATCCTTCCCCCACGGCAGATGCCACGCGCTTGATGTTGCCTCCCCGCACGTCGCCGACCGCGAACACTCCGGGCAGGCTCGTTTCGAGAAGGTAAGGCGGCCGGGCGAGCGGCCAGCCCGCGGCGGCCAGCTCGTCTTTCGACAGGTCCGGCCCCGTCTTGATGAAACCTTTCTCGTCGAGCACGATGCAACCGTCCAGCCACTTCGTGCTGGGAGCGGCACCTGTCATGACGAAGACGTGGCGGATGTTGCGGGTTTCGATCTCCCCGGTCTGGCGGTCCTGCCAGCGCACGCGCTCGAGATGGTTGCTTCCCTCGAGGGCCACGAGCTCCGTCTGCGTCCGCAGCACGATGGAAGGGCTCTGCTCGATGCGCCGGATCAGGTATCGCGACATGGTCTCCGCAAGGCTGCCCGAACGGACGAGCATGTGCACCCGCCGGGCCGTCTGCGACAGGAAGATCGCGGCCTGGCCAGCCGAGTTTCCGCCGCCTACGACGATCACCTCTTCACCGCCGCACAACTGCGACTCGATGAACGTCGCGCCATAGTAGATACCGGCGCCTTCGAACTGCGACAGGTTCGGCAGCGACAGCCTCCGGTACTCGGCGCCCGTCGCGATGATGACGGTGCGCGCCATGATTCGCGGAGTGATGCGCGGACCGTCGCCGATCTCGATGGCATACGGTCTCCGGACGCACGCGAGCCGCCGGGCGCCTTTCGCGACCATCAGCTGGGCTCCGAACTTCTGTGCCTGGGTGTACGCTCGCGCCGCCAGCTCCTGCCCCGAGATGCCGGTTGGAAAGCCGAGATAGTTCTCGATCTTGGAGCTCGCACCCGCCTGGCCGCCTGGGGAGCTCGATTCCAGCACCAGGACGTCGAGCCCTTCCGACGCGCCATACACGGCTGCCGCGAGCCCCGAGGGTCCGGCGCCGATGATGACCACGTCGCGAAGGTGCGCCGGGTCGATCGCCTCGTTGAAGCCGAGGCAGTCGGCGATCTGTTCGTTGGTCGGGTGCCGCAGCACCAGGTCGCCGCGGCAGATCAGGAAGGGCACGTCCCCCTCGCTGACGTGGAAGCGGTCCAGCAGGGACTGCACGTCGGGGTCGCGGTCGAGATCGAGGTACGCGTAGGGATGGCCGTTGCGCGTCAGGAACTCCTTGACCCGCAGCGTGCCGGCGCAATGAGCCGAGCCGACGAGCACGACGTCTCCGACCCCCGAAGCGATGAGCTCCACCCGGCGCAGGATGAAGGCGCGCATGAAGATCTCGCTGAGCTCGGGGTCGGTCTGCACGAGACTCATCAGGTTGTCGTGGTCCAGCTCGATCACCTCGCCGGACTCGGTCACGCGCGCCCGGACCAGCGAGCGCCGGCCGGAGAGCATGTTGACCTCGCCGGTGAACTGGCCGGGCTCGTGGAGGACCACGAGCGTCTCGATATCGCCGCTACCTCCGGAGGGCCGCACGATCTCGATCCTGCCTGCCGTGACCACGAAAAACGGCACGGCCTGGTCCCCCGCCTCGACCAGCACCTCGCCGCGCCGGATCGGCCGCACGCTCCCGTGCGCCGCGATCCGGGCGATCTGCTCCGGGGTCAAGGTGGGAAAGATCCGGTCGGTCCGCCGCTCGGTCTGCGAAACGGCGCCCGGCGTGGGCTCAGCCATGAGCGTAGTCTATGACATCCGCTGTGATCAGACGGCCCGGCGTCTCTGCGCCGGGCCGCTCGGAGATCAGCGAAGGTGAAGGGGATGGGTTGACGGAAGCGGGCGGTCGATCTCGACGCCGATCTTCCAGACCCTCTGAATGGCCCGCGTGGCCTTGATGTCGGCCGTCGGATCACCTGCTACGAGCACGAGGTCGGCGCGCAGGCCGGGCGCGATCCGGCCGCGGTCCGCGAGGCCGAAAGCCGCGGCCGCCTTCGCGGTCGCCCCCTCGAGCACGTCGATCGGATCGAGCCCCGCCTGAACGAGCAGCTCGAAATCGCGATGGATGCTGATGCCGTGGGTCGGCTGGTCCGTGCCCGCCAGGACCGGAATCCCGGCATCGTGCAGAAGGCGGACGTTCTCCATCGCAATCGCCAGGTTCTGCGGCGTCATGCTGGTGGGAGGAGCGGGCGTGAGCAGCCAGCCCTTTTCCTGATCGGTCAGATACGGCCCGATGTTGGGATCGGCGATCAGCGAGGCGCCGCCGCCGGTCGTCACGAAGGACTCTTCGGCGGACAGCGTCCCCACCATGAAGATCCCGTGGTTCACCGCGAGCTGGACGAAAGCGGAGTCCGCCGGCGCATCGACGAAGCTGTGGACCAGCGCGTCGACACCGTCCTCGATCAGGTTGGCGGCAAGATCCTTTCTCGTCACATGGGCCACGGCCAGCATGCCGCGGGAGTGAGCCGCCTGCGTGAGCGCCTGGACGGTGGCGCGGGTGAGGATCTGGAGGCCCGAATTGGTGAGATGTCCGTCCTCCATCATGATCTTGAGATGGTTGGCGCCGGCCCTGGCAAGGTCCGCGACGAACGGCTCGGCTTCCCAGGGATTGCTCAGCGTCGGCTTTTCGATCTGACGCGGCGTGAAGTTATAGGGGTAGCCCTCCTGCACGGTGGCCGGATTGATCGCGCTGAAGTGATCGGCGCGGTAGGGAGCGCCGTTGCGCTCCTGCTCGCGGCGCGTGCTGGCGGCGAAGTGGGGCGACGACCACATGTCCATCTCGGTGGTCACGCCGAACACGATCGCCCGCTCCAGCTCCTCGCGGCTCCAGGCATGGGCATGGCCGTCGATGAAGCCGGGGAGCAGGGTCGAGCCCGTGCCATCGATCACAGGGATTCCCGCGGGCGGAACGACGTCCGTGCCCACGGCGGAAATCCGACCATTGAGCACGACCACCGTGGCGCCGCTGATCACCTGGGTGCCGTCGAACACGCGGGCACCAGTGATCGCAAAGGAATCGGAAACGGTCGGGGGAGCCGCCATGGCGGCGAGGGGTATGAAGCTGACGAGCGCTGCTAAGAAAAAGCGAAGAGTCGATCGCATGAGTGGCATCCTTTTCTTGTTGACGTTCCAGGGCGGCCCTCCATGGCCGCTCGTTCAGGGATACGTCAACCGGATGCCGAAAGCGCCAAAACCTCAGAGTGCCGGCAAACGAGCCGGGCAGCTTCGCTGATGCCCGCCGCGGGCCTGCTTGGAAGCGAATGCGCGCCCGCAGCCTTGGCAGAGGACGTTGCCCAGTGACCGGGGACGAGATTTGGCCACCTCGGCCAGAATGCAACCTGCGGCGGTCAGCAGATGTGCGAGCGCCGCCAGGAGCGCCCAGGCCGGGCGAAGTCCAGTGGCACTCACGAAGCCTCCGGCAATGGCCGGTGCAACCAGCCCGCCGGATGCGCCAAGGACGAGCACCAGGGCGATACCGAGGGCGATCCGCCATCGAGGAGCGGTAAGAGCCGCGTGGGTGAGGTAGAGGTTGCCTCCCGTGAGGACGACCGCCATCGCCACGGCGGCCACGATCAACAGAAGCTGCTCGGTATCGGGCGAGACAGGCCGGTGACCAGCGGCCAGCGTCGTGAGGACGAGCCAGGATACTTCGACGAGGAAAGTAGCTCCAACGAGGAGGTAGCCGAGGCGGATGGAGGGTGCAGGCGGGTTGCCCATGGGCACCATTATTCTACTTGCAAGTAGAAAACACAATGGGGAGAAGTTCCTGATTATGGAACCCTGACGCAGATCTTCCCGAAGTGCCCCCCCGCTTCCATCAGCTCGAACGCGGCGCGGGATTCCTCCAGCGCGAAGACCTGGTCGACCGCCGGGCGGAGGCCGTGGACTGCGATCGCCCGGTTCATGGCTTCGAAGCTCTCGCGGTGGCCTACGAAGATGCCCAGCATGCGGATGTGCTGCATGAAGATCAGAGTCAGGCGCACCTGGGCGTCGATCCCGGCCAGGTTGCCGATCAGGCTGATCGCTCCGCCGAAGCGGACCGCGCGCAATGACTGGTCCAGGGTGCCCGCGCCGCCCACCTCGACCACGAGATCGACTCCCACTCCTCCGGTCAGCTCCCTGGCCCGGGCTCCCCACTCCGGCGTCTCGCGATAGTTGATCCCCTCGGCGGCTCCCATCTCCCGGACCCGGACGAGCTTCTGATCGCTGCTGGAGGTGGCGATCACCCGGGCTCCGAGGGCCTTTGCGAACTGAAGGGCAAAGAGGGAGACGCCGCCGGTCCCCTGGACCAGCACGGTGTCTCCCGCCTTGACTCCCGCGGCCATCAGGGCGTTCCAGGCGGTGACAGCGGCGCAGGGCAGGCTCGCGGCCTCTACGTCCGTGAGATGGTCCGGGACCTTCACGAGCCCCTCCTGATCCACCGCCATCAGCTCGGCCATGGTGCCGTCGAGCGGACCTCCGAGCGTGGAGCGCGCCTTCTCGCGGGTCGGCTCGCCGGCGAGCCACTGCTGCGCGAAGATCGGGCAGACCCGGTCCCCGGCCTGGACACGGGTGACACCCTCCCCGAGCTCCACGACCTCGCCCACGCCGTCCGAGCAAGGGATCAGGGGGAGCTTCAGCTTGGGGTTGTACTTGCCTTGGACGGTCAGCAGGTCGCGGTAGTTCAGCGAGACGGCGCGCATCCTTAGAAGAACCTGACCAAAGCCAGGGCGCGGATCGGGGCGCTCCGTCACGGCCAGGTTGTCCAGCCCAAAGGCGTGGAGCTCGACGGCCCGCATCAGCCTTCGAGCGCCTTCCGCATCCGGTCCAGCAGGTCGCGGGCGGTCGTTTCGGAGAGCTTCCGGGCCGGCCAGCCGATGCCCAATCCCTCCTGCCCGAACTTGGGGATGATGTGGAAGTGAACGTGCATCACGACCTGGTGCGCCTCCGAGCCGTTGTTCTGGAGGATGTTGTAGGCCGAGGCGCCGGTGGCGCGCATCACCGCGCGGCAGAGCCGGGGGAGCACCCGGCCTATGGCCGCGGACGACTCGTCAGAAAGCTGGTGGAGCTGCGCCTTGCGCTCTTTGGGGATCACCAGCGTGTGCCCATCCGAAAGCGGTCCGATGTCCAGGAAAGCGAAGACGTGCTCGTCCTCGTACACCTTGTAGCTCGGGATCTCTCCCGACAGGATCTTGTCGAAAATGGTCGGCTGATGGTCGCTCATGGCCGGCTATTCTAGCCGCCCCGCCGAAGGGGAGACACAACCATCTGAAATTGGCTGAAATTCCCTCTTGACATGAGGGAGAAGTCCGCTATCGTAAAGATCGTGGACGTAAACGTGGCCCCCGACCAACCTCCGAGTACCCCTGACATCGCGGCCCCTTTGGCTGTCCGGCGCGGGTCGTCGGGCAGCGTTTCGCCTTTTCGCGTCCCAACCCCATTAACCTCGGCCCCGGCGCTGGCGCACGGTCCTCGTGAGCGGTGCCGTACTCAAGGCCTAACGTAACCGCATCATGACCACCGAGCCCTCCGGGGCTTTTCTGCCGGGTGATCGATCCTGGCGGGCCGTCCCTTATAAGACGGTCCCCCGGACCGCTCCGTCCATCCGTTTCACCCCCGCTTTACCTCACGGAGGAAAACCGAGATGAAGCGAGAGGCCTTTGCCTCGATCGAAACCGAAGCTCACCGGCGCGACGCGATCTGCGCTGCGTTCGGAGAGCGTTATGAGCCCGCAAACTGGAACGACTGGCGCTGGCAGATGCGCCACCGGCTCACTCGGCTCGATCAATTCGAGAAGGTGTTCCGGCTGACGGACCAGGAGCGCCGCGGCCTGATCCTGGCGAGCGAGAAGTTCTCCGTCGCGATCACGCCGCACTTCGCCGCTCTGATCGATCCGCTCGATCCCGGCTGCCCGCTCCGTCTGCAGGTGGTGCCCCAGGACTCCGAGCTGATCGTCAGCCCGGACGACATGGCCGATCCCTGCGGCGAAGACCACGACACCGTGGTCGAAGGGCTCGTGCACCGTTACCCGGACCGCGTCCTCTTCCTCGTCCTCGACACCTGCGCGGCCTACTGCCGGTACTGCACCCGCAGCCGGCTGGTCAGCCAGGGCGAGCTCGAGCCGCTCGGCCGCCGGGTCGACGCCGCTCTCGCCTATCTCGAAAAGCACACCGAGGTCCGCGACGTGCTGATCTCAGGCGGTGATCCTCTGCTCATGTCGGATGCCTCGCTCGACCAGCTCCTCGGCCGGTTGCGCGCCATTCCGCACATCGAGTTCGTGCGCCTCGGCACCCGCATCCCCGGGTTCCTGCCGCAGCGCATCACGCCCGAGCTGGTCAAGGTGCTCCGCAAGCACCGCGCCTGGCTCTCGATGCACTTCTGCCACGCCCGCGAGCTGACGCCCGAAGTGGCCGAAGCCTGCGACCGTCTGGCCGACGGCGGCATCCCGCTCGGCTGCCAGACCGTGCTGCTGCGCGGGGTCAACGACTCGGTCGAAGCTCTGCGCGACCTTTTCCATGGGCTGCTCAAGCTGCGCGTGCGGCCCTACTACCTCTACCAGGCGGACCCGGTGGTCGGCACTGGTCACCTGCGCACCACGATCGAAAAGGGACTGGAGCTGATGCAACAGCTCCGGGGCCACACCACCGGCTATGCCGTGCCCACCTACGTGGTGGACGCGCCGGGCGGCGGCGGCAAGGTGCCGCTCCAGAGCTCGACGATCCTCGACTACACGGACGGGCAGGTGAAGCTGCGCAACTGGTCGGGCGACACGTACAACTATCCGGATCCGGTCGAGCACCGATGACTGTACCGAGGCCGTTGCGGATCGGACTCTGCTACGACCTCAAGTCGGATTACCTGGCCGCGGGGTTCGAGCCCCACGAGGTCATGGAGTTCGACGAAGAGGTCACCATCGCCGGGATCACGGAGGCTCTCCGCGGTCAAGGTCATGAAGTCGAGCGGGTCGGCCGGGGAACCGAGCTGGCCCGCCGTCTCGCCGCGGGCGAGCGGTGGGACCTGGTCTTCAACTTCGCAGAAGGCGTGCGCGGACGTTCGCGCGAAGCGCAGGTGCCCGCGGTGTGCGAGATGTTCGACCAGCCCTACACCTTCTCGGACCCGCTCACCTGCGCCGTCACGCTCGACAAGCCGCTCGCCAAGCGGCTGGTGAGGGACATCGGCCTGCCTACGCCGCCCTTTGCCGTCGTGGAAACGGAAGAGGACGCGGAAGCCGTGCTCCTCGAGCTGCCGCTCTTCGCGAAACCCGCGGCGGAAGGCAGCTCGAAGGGAGTCAACGCCAGCTCGCGGATCTCCACCCGGGGCGAGCTGCGCGAGACCTGCGCCGCGCTGCTCAAGACCTTTGGCCAGCCCGTGCTCGTGGAGCGCTATCTTCCCGGTCGCGAAGTGACGGTGGGCATCGTCGGCAACGGCGACGATGCGCGGGTCGTGGGAGTGATGGAGGTCGTCTTCAAGGACGGGACGGACACCGACTACACCGCGATCAACAAGGCGGAGTGGCAGGCCCGGATGGAGTACCGCCTCCTCGACGGCGACGCGCTCGGGGTTCGGGCGAGAGAGGTGGGGCTGGCCGCCTACCGCGCCCTCTCCTGCCGGGATGCCGGCCGGGTGGACCTGCGCTGCGACGAGAACGGCGAGCCCTGCTTCCTGGAGATCAATCCTCTCCCCGGCCTCAATCCGATCTATTCGGACCTGCCCATCCTCTCCGGCATGGCCGGCATCTCCTTCGATCAACTGCTCGGCTCGATCGTGGACGCAGCCAGCCGCCGTTGGGGTCTCTGAGCTGAGAGTTGTCATCGCTCACAACCCGGTCGGAGAGGCGGACGACCCCTCCACCTCCGACGTCCTGGCCCAGGTGGAGCTCGTCGAGTCCGCGCTCGGCGAGCTCGGGCTCCCCTCTGTCCGGCTCGCCGTCGATCCGTGCCGGACCCTGGAGATCTTTCTCGATCCGTCTTTCCGGCAAGGGACCGTGATCTTCAACATGATCGAATCTCCGCCGGGCCGCCCCTATATCCACACGGACAGCACCGCGGTCCTGGAGCTGGCGGGTCTCTCTTATACGGGTTCTCCTCCGGCGGCTCACGCGCTGACCACGGACAAGATCGCGGCCCGGGCGCTGCTCGCATCCGAGGGCGTGGCCGTCGCTCCCGGCGGCCGGCTCGACCTCGAACGGCCGGAAGTGCTCGACCGTGTGCCTCCCCCCTGGATTCTGAAACCGGCCTGGGAGGACGCCTCGATCGGATTGGAAGGCGATCCGGTCTGCACAACCCGCGAAGCCGCCCTGGAGCGCGGAGCCGGCCTCGCCCGCCGCTTCCCCGATCAGCCCGTGCTCGTGGAACGCTTTCTCCCCGGCCGGGAATTCAACGTCTCCCTGCTGGCGGACGGGCATGCCGCCGATACCGTCGAGGTACTCCCGATCGCCGAAATGCTTTATGACGGCTTTCCCGAGGGGATGTCCCGCGTGTTGGGCTACGACGCCAAGTGGGACGAAAGCTCCTTCGCCTACATCCACTCGGTCCGCGGCTTCCCGGAGGAGACTCCAGTGCTCGGCAAGATCCGGGAGATGGCCCTCAAGGCCTGGCGGCTGTGCGGGCTCGGAGGCTATGCCCGGATCGATTTCCGGTTGGATGAGAACGGCGTTCCCCATGTGCTGGAAGTGAACGCGAATCCCTGCCTCGCGAGGAATGCAGGGTTTATGGCGGCGGCGGGAATCGCGGGGCTTTCGCCGGGGGAGGTGGTTCGGAGGATCTTGGCGGTGGCTCAAAAGCCCCTCACCCTTGCCCTCCCTCCCGTATCGGTACGCCGATCTCTCGAGAGCGAAGATCGGGCGCCTCTGGAAAAACTGATCCGCGAGACCAGCTTCTTCAATCCGGAAGAGATCGAGGTCGCCCTGGAGCTGATCGACGACCGGCTGTCCCAGGGTGACGAGAGCCACTATCGCTTTCTGGTCGCGGAGACGGATGGGAACGATGGCAATATCGCTGGCTATGCCTGCTGGGGTCCCATCCCGGGCACCCTCGCCTCCGCCGATCTCTATTGGATCGTGGTCGATCCCCGGCATCAGGGAAAAGGGATCGGAGCCGCGCTTCTGAAAGATGCCGAAGACTGGATGGCCTCCGTCGGGCGCACCCGCGTCTATGTCGAGACCTCGACGCGAGCACAGTACGACGGCACCCGCCGCTTCTACTTCGCCTGCGGCTATGAGCTGGCGGCGGAGCTGGCTGACTTCTACGGGCCGGGGGACGGGAAGGCGATGTTTCTCAAGGTGCTGCCCTGAACCCCGTTGTCTACTCCGTGGCCGTGCTCAGCATGGGTATCAAGGCCGTTCCCGGGGCTTCTCGATCCCCAGCCACTCCGCCACGCGTCCGGCCACTTCCGTGTTGCGGAAGGTGCCGGCGTTCCCCTTCTTGATCCCCGCTCCGATGACGAGGTAGCTTGCGTGCACGGCGGGGTAATTATTCAAATACCCGTGCATGCCGTAGGTGTCCGTGGGGTAGAGGGGCGTGGCGGCCACGGGGTCTCCCTCGTGGCGGAAAATGTAGCCGGGCTCCGTAATCAGAATCAGGTCGCCGCTGTTTGGATGATCCATCTCGATCTCCGCGGCCTCCGCCCGCGTGAGCATACGAATGATCGGGCGGCCGCTGCGGTCGGACCAGGCTGCGAGATCCTTGCGGAGCTTCTCCACCAGCCCCTCCGCGCCGGACACGCCGGGCTGCAGGTAGATGTGGCACATGCCCCCCGCGCTGATCGAATCGGCGCGGCTCTCCGGCGCGGGGGTCTTGCCATCCGCCTCCAGGGCGAGCAGCCCCCAATCGCGGAGCAGCGTGTCGATATCGATCATCGTGTGGGCCGGCATCATGCCGTGGTCGCTCACCACCAGGACCGTCGTCGTGCGTAAATCCACGGCGGCGAGCAGGCGCGCCAGCTCGCGGTCGACCGACTGCCAGACCCGCACACGCGCGGCGTCGAGAGAGGCCGCCCGCTCAGGGGAGAACCCGGGCTGGCGCGGATCGACGAGCAGGAGCTGGTGACCCGCCTCGTCGATCACCGGCGTGTACGCCATGAGCAGATCCCACTCGGAGTAGCGGGCCGCGGCCAGCGTGGCATCCATGAAGAAGGTCGAGAAGCGTTCCGTCTGCTCCACCCAGGTGTCGAGGTCGATACCCGGCCGCCCCGCCCAGGTCTCGTCCAGCAGATCGTCGTCCGGGGGGCCGGGCCAGATCAGCCCGTCGCGGTGCAGCGCGGCTTCGAACTCGGCCGGGTAGGCCCGGAGCGGGTGCTCCCCGGCGAAATAGAGCCTGACGCTCGGAGGATCGCTCTCCAGGACCTCGAGGATCTTGACCCAGCAGCCCGGGGGCTTCCCTTCGCTGCAAGGAACCAGCGCCCACTCCCCCTCCTCGAGCGGACCCTTCCAGTCCCGCACCGTGCGCAGCTCCGGCTTCTGGCTGGCCGTGTTGGTGTAGATCAGGCCCCAGTCCGCGCTCCGCCGCGCATTCCTGCCGTCGGCGCCGGGCCAGGTGGAGACCCCGACCCGCAGACCCTGCCGGTGCGCGGCCTCCCAGAGCGTCTCCGTGTCGATGTCCGCCGCAAACCCGCTCACCTTCTTGGCGAGAGGCATCCCCGGCAGGCGGATGTCGTTGGCGACGATGCCGGTCTTCCCTGTGGGATATCCAGTCGCGAGGCTGATGTGGTTGGGCGCGGTGATCGTGGGATTGGCGGGCACCAGCGCGTCCGCCACCTGCCCCTCGCGGAAGAAGCGCGCGAAGCCGCCCGCGTCGAGCTTCCCCTCCTTGTACAGCCGGTGGAGCGTGATGGTATCGGCGCCGTCCAGGCTCAGCATCAGGACCTTGCGGGGCGGGGAGGGCGGGGCCGTCCGGCAGGACAGGACGGTGAGGAGGAGGATCAGGAGAAGGGCTCGTTGGCGCACAACCCCACGAATTTACCATGAACCTCACCCCCTGGCCCTCTGCCCTCTCTCCCACCCACACTCACGCCCGCCCAAGAAAGGGGTTGACGACTTGGAGGGACGGCGCTTGAGCGATTGTCTCCTGCTTCCTTTCGTGATTTGACCAAGGCGAGGAATGGTATACTTCAAGAAATGATCGGCATACCCGAGCTGGATCTGCACCTTGAAATCCGAGTCGATCTCGAAGGGGAAGAAGATGCGGAAGCTGTCGATCAGCTGACCCGCCAGTTGCTTTACGAACTCGAAGAGTCGGACTTCCTGTCCGCCCATCTGGACCGAGCTGCGGCTCCGCAGGGCTCGAAATCCGCCGAGGCGGTGACCCTGGGCTCGCTCTTCGTGGGACTCCTGCCGTCGACGTTTCCCAAGTTCCTCTCTTTCCTGCAGAGTTGGTTGAAACGGGGAGAGGGCAGGACGATCAAGATAAAGGCGGCTTCGGGGAAGGCCTCCTTCGAGGTGGAGTGTCCGGCAGATGCCCTTCGCGCAGACGAGCTCGAGAAGCTCTTGGCAAAGCTCAGCGCTCCGTTCTCCGGAGCACAGCAGGCGCGGCTGCCCAAAACTTCAAAGTAGGGAACGTGGCTCGCAAGCTCGCTCTGATCATTGGCAGCGGAGCCTTTGAAGATGTCCGGCTCGCCCGGTTGAACAAACCGGCGGTGGATGTGGCCGGGCTCGCCAGAGTCCTCAGCGATCCCGCGATCGGCTGCTTCGACGAAGTCAACACGCTCGTCGACAGCCTCTCAGCCGACGTGCGGCGCGCGATCGCCCGCTTCTTCGCACAGAAAAGCCGCGACGACACGCTCTTGCTTTACTACTCCGGCCATGGTCTGCGCGACGACCGGGGCCGCCTCTTTCTGGCGGCCAAGGATACCGAGGAGAGCCTGCTGAGCGGATCGGCAATTCCCTCCTCCTTCATCACCGAAGAGATGGACCGCTGCCGGTCCCGCCGCCAGATCTTGATCCTCGACTGCTGCTACAGCGGAGCGTTCGAGCAGGGCGCCAAGGGGGGAACCTCTGTCGGGACTGCGGAAGCGTTCGAAGGCAACGGATTCGGCCGGGTGGTGCTGACCGCGACCAACTCGACCGAGTTCGCCTGGGAAGGAGAGGAGGCCGACTCCTCGGCACATTCGATCTTCAGCCAATATCTCATCCGTGGTCTCGAGACGGGCGAAGCCGACCGAAACGGTGACGGCAGGATCACCGTCGACGAGCTTTACGATTACACCTATGAACGCATCCTGAACGAGGCGCCCCGACAGACGCCGGGCAAGTGGTCTTACAAGCAGCACGGAGACATCGTGCTGGCGCGTTGTCCGATCGCGACGTCGCGGACCGCCGAGCTGCCCGCGGAGCTGCGGCAGGCCCTGGAGAGTCCTTTTGCCAGGGTCCGGGAAGGCGCGCTACGCCATCTCGGGGAACTCATCGAAGGCAGCAACCTGGAGCTGGCGAAAGCCGCCTTGGCGGCGGTGAGGGCTGCTATCGCGGACGACAGCCGTCGCGTCTCAAAAACGGCCGCCGAGATCCTGGAAGCCAGAGACGAGCTTCCGCCCGCGATATCTCCCATGGAACTGATGCCTGCGAAGCCGAACTCGGCATCGGCGGAGGTCGAGCCCGTGCCGGTTGAGCAGGAGCTTACCCAAGACCTGGCGCCCGCGCCTCTGCCCGAACTGCCGGCAGCAGCGATGGTACTCGAGATGGAACCTCCACCTTCCGAAATCGTTCCCGCGGAGCCTGAGCGGGAAGGCTCGGGATCTGCTGCCGCTCCGCAAGAAAAAAGCACCCGGCGGGCTTGGGGCGCGCTCGCTTGGGTCGGCCTCGTCGCGCTCCTCGGGTGCGTAGCTTTCCTTATGGTCCCTTCCCTTCGGGAACATCGCACTCCAGACGCTCAAGCTACCGACAAGGCTCACGAGCCGAAGGTCCTGCCTCCTCCACGACCATCCAGGGAAGACAGGACGGGGGGGCAGGCTCAGGAGAAGAAGGTTCCTGCCGTACCAGAAACTCCCAAGCCGAAGGTCCAGATTCCGGCTGAGCAGACTACAGGTCTGGCGGGCGTCGACATCAAGCCCATTCATCTCGCAGCCCTGGCTTCCGGAGACCTGGCAGTCCTGGATCAGCGTGGACTGTTCCTGCTCATTCCGGAGCCCCTCGGAATCCATGAGCTGCTCAGCGAGCGGAGCTTCAGCTCGTTCGGGCCCTGGGACCTCGTCGTCGCCTCCACGGGAAAAGGTGAAGAGACAATCTTTCTGACCCTGAACAACCGCACACCGAAATCTGGCAGCAGGAAGCCCAAGCTCGTCAGCTTCGATACCTCGGGCAGGTTGATCCGTACATGGGAGTTCCCGTTCTTGTCGGCTTTTTTGACGGGCGTTGCCATCGATTCAAATAGAAACATTGCATATCTGGCGAATCCCATCGGCATTGATTACATTTACACTTTGGACCTTGGTCAACCCGACGCAGTTCCGGTTGTGTTCCGTAGAGTTTCGGACAGTAGGACGCTAGGGCAAGTAATCCTCGACGAGCGGCATCGACGATTGCTGATCGCAGATCCCGGCCAGAAAGTCATCCATTCCGTGAAGCTCGGTGCCGGCAGTAAGGGCAGCCAGGTCCTAGTCAGGGACGTGGGGAAGATCTCTGCATTCTTGCTGGATCCGGTTGCGAGCCGCATCTACACTGCAGACGTCGACGCCAAGAAGATCCTGGTCACCGATCTGGTGGGCGAGCATCCCAAACCCCGGATCTTTTCCAACTTCAAAGAGCTGATCATGCCCTCGGGTCTCGCTCTCGGACCGGAGGGAGGACTTTGGATCGCCGACGAAAAGGCCCAGGCCATCTTCTTGACCACGAAAGAGGGAAAACTGGCTCGGAGAATCGATCTCCGTTCCAGGCCGAAGGAAGGTTCCGGCCGCAACTGAACGCCGTCCCGCTTAGCCACCAGGAGGCACAGCCTCCCGGCGCAGCGGAGATTCGAGCGGTTTCACACCCGCAGCCGCCGCTCGTACATCTGCTCGTACAACGGCAGACAGACGTCGATCACGCCCTTGTGCTCGGGTGGGACTCTCCGGTCGCGCTCGCGGTACGGCTCGAAGCCGGTGCTCTTCAGCACCGCGTCGTACCAGTGCGGAGCCCAGACGCCGTCCGTGTCGCGGGGTCCGGGAGGCCAGCTCAACATGCGTTCCGAAAAGTCGAGGCCCAGGCGGCCGCACCAGGCGCGCAGATGCGGCTCCGGCGCCTTCAGGAACTCGCCCGCGTCGATCACGACCGGATCCGAGCCGGTGAGCTCGCGCACCTTTTCATAGATCCGGAGCTGCGCCGGCACGCCGATGTCGTCGGCCGTGACGGTGGGCCGGCTCTTGACATAGGAAAGGAGCACCTCCCGCGGATCGCGGATCAGAAAGGCATGATCGACCTGTGTGAACCAGTCCGTCTCCACCTCGGGCAGCAGGTGGTGGGTCATGTGCTTCTGATAGAACACGGCGCGCCCGCGGGGGATCGGTCCGGTCAGAAAGTCCACGACCTTGCGCCAGTCCGTCTCGCCCGCGGCGATCACCTCCTCGCGGCCGGGATGATCGAGCCCGGTGCAATCCAGATAGAAAGCGTACAGGGGCTCGTCGACGACGATCGCATCCGGACGGTTCTCCCAGGCGCGCATCATCGCGGTCGAGATATTGCGCGGCCCCGACCAGGCGGCGACCCGGAGATCGATCATGACGCTTTTCCCGAAATATCGCGCCTCACCAGCTCCTTGTACAGACCCTGCAGGCGCTCGACCATGGGGCCGCGCTCCCGGTCGTTGAAGACACGGCCGTCGACCTCGGTGACGTGCACGACGCCGGCGAAGGTTCCGGTCACGAACGCCTCGTCCGCGCCGTAGACCTCCGTCAGCGAGAAATCCTTTTCAAAGACGGGGATGCCGGCTTCGCGGCAGACTCGGATCACGTTGCCCCGCGTGATGCCGGGAAGACAGTAGCGGCCCGTGGAGGTCCAGACCTCGCCCTTGCGCACGATGAAGAAGTGGGTCGAGTTGCAGGTCGAGACGAAGCCGTGCGGGTCGAGCATCAGCGCCTCGTCGTACCCGGCCTGCGCGGCCTGGATGCAGGCCGTGATGTCGTTGAGCTTGCTGTGGCTGTTGAGCTTGGGGTCCTGCACATCGGGATAGCCGCGCCGCACGTGGACGGTGAAGAGGCGCAGCCCCTTCGCGATCAGCTCGGGCTTGGGCTCCTTGTGCTCCGGGATGATGACGACCGTGGCCTTGCCGATCGTGAGCCGCGGGTCCTGATAAGGCGTGCGCTTCACCCCGCGCGTGACCATCAGCCGCACGTGGACGCCGTCGGACATCCCGTTGGCCTCGATCGTCTCGTCGAGGGCCTTGACCATCTCGTCCCGGCTGAGGCCGATGTCGATCATCAGCGCCTTGGCCCCCTCGTACAGCCGGTCGAGATGGGCAGCGAGGAACGCGAGGCGCCCGGACACCAGGCGCAGCCCCTCCCAGACGCCGTCCCCGAGCACGAACCCGGAGTCGAACACCGACACCTTGGCCTCGGGCCGGGGCAACAGCGCCCCGTTGATCCAGATCAGGACCTCGTCGTTGCGCGGATCGTCCCGAAACTCGTGAACGCCTGTGCTCTTATCCATGGCGCGAGGGATCTTACTGCGAAAGCTTCCGCGCGAGGTCACCCGTCCGGATCACCCCCGGCTGGACGACTCGCGCATTGATGCCGCGCAGATGAAGCTCTCTTCCCAGCGGCGAATTGACGAACTTCAGGGCATCCGCCCCGAACCTCTCCACGAACTTCCGGCAGCCGGTATGGGGTTGGTCCGTCACCTGGATGACCGCGGACCCCAGCGCGAGGCGGGTCCCCGGCGGCAGGTTGGCGGCGCTCAGGTCCAGGTCGATGAAAAGCTGGTCGCCTGCAAGCTGCCATCGGCCGGGATGCCGGGCTACCAGGGCGATCACGCGGGCATTCATGATGTTGAGCTGCATGTCCGGGTGAGATGACCCGTCCGGAGTGCGGGAGCTCCCCCGGGTCCGCCAGTTGTCCCCGACGAGACCTTCCACCAGATCGAGCTCGGCTTCCTCGAGCACCTCGCGCGCCTCGATCCGCGGCCGCCGGACGATCAGCTTCAGCGGCCCTTCCTCCCTGGGAGCGCCGCGGATCTCGTCGAGACCTGCCTCAAGCTCTTCCAGCGTCACCATACCGGACCGCGGCCTTGGCGCGGGCTTTCGTAGCTTCGACCTCGCGGTCGCGTGGCGGGGAATTGCTGACGAGAGAGCCGAGCAGCTCCCGCGCTACCTCCGTCACCTGGTCAACGGCCCGGTTGAACGCCGGCTCGTTGGCTTTGGACGGTTTCGTGAAGCCGCTCAGCTTGCGGACGAACTGCAGGGCAGAGGCCCGGATCTCATCGTCCGTGGCCGGCGGCTCGAAGTTGTGCAGGGTCTTGATGTTTCGACACATGGGATGTCCTCCTTGGTCATGCTTCCTGGCTTGCCAGCGCGTGTTCGATGCGCCGGTCCGGCACCAGCCAGATCAGGGCGACCAGCACGTAGAGACCCATCGAGATCCACTCGGACACGAACGCCAGAGGGATGGCCAGGATATAGAAAACCGGAGACAGCTTACCTTTCCAGTCGCCACCGACGGCCTTCTTGAGAATCGAGCCGGGGCCCTGGGACGCAATGATCAACTGTTGCAGGATGTAGTAGGCGATCGCGGCCATCAGCAGCACGAAGCCATAGAGGGCGCACGGCATCGGGGAAAAGTGGTTCTCTCCCATCCAGCCCGTGACGAAGGGGACCAGCGACAGCCAGAACAGGAGGTGCAGGTTGGCCCAGAGTATTGGCCCGGTCACCTTGTGAGTCACATGAAGCATATGGTGGTGATTGTTCCAGTAGATCCCCAGATAGACGAAGCTCAGCACATAGCTGAGGAACACCGGGATCAACGGCCTCAGCGTCTGCAGGCTCTCTCCATGGGGCACCCTCAACTCCAGCACCATGATCGTAATGAGGATGGCGATCACGCCATCGCTGAAGGCTTCAAACCTGTTCTTACCCATGAGGGTCGATCTCCATGCGCTCGCGCCCGTAAACGCGTCCGCCTTCCATCCCGTTCGGCCAGTCTACCTCCGGTTGCATCGCCGTGACGCCGAGGGAACGATCCTACGTTGAAAGGGAAGGTTCCTACGTTGAAAGGGCACGACCCTACGTTGAAAAGGAAGGCCGGTATGTTGAAAAGCGGGCTGCCTTTTCAACGTAGACAACTCGGTACGTTGAAAGTCGGGCTTCCCATGTTGAAGAGTAACCTTCCCGTGTTGAAATCTGGACCCGATACGTTGCAACGCAACCTTCCTATGTTGAATAGACGGTTCACTCTTCAACGTACCCTGCTCACTCTTCAACGTGGGAAAGAGTCCTTTCAGCGTAGCAAGGTTCCCGTGTTGAAAAGATTCGCCACTCTTCAACATAGAAGCCTGCCTACGTTGAAAGGGAAGCTTCCCGTGTTGAAGAGTCTGCATCCCATGTTGAAAGGGCAGTCTGCTTTTCAACGTAGGATGAACGCCGAACCGCTCCTCCGGTATCCTTGAAGGCTCCGGCCCCCGCCCTTTACAGAGTTAGCCAAGCCCGGTCGATCCGAAACCGCCCGCTCCCCGCCCGGTGTCTTCCAGAGTTTCCACCTCGTCCCACTCGACAGGCTCGACCCGGGCGATGACGAGTTGGGCGATGCGGTCGCCGCGTTTCAGGGCGAAAGGGGCTTCTCCCAGGTTGACCAGGATCACTCCGACCTCGCCCCGGTAGTCGCTGTCGATCGTGCCCGGAGCGTTGAGGATGCCGATGCCGTTGCGGAGGGCGAGGCCGCTCCGCGGACGGACCTGGCCCTCCCAGCCGCGGGGGATCTCCAGCACCAGGCCGGTGGGGACGAGCAGGCGCTCGCCGGGACGGAGCACCACCTCGTCTTCGACCGCGGCGCGCAGGTCGAAGCCGGAGCTCCCCGGCGAAGCGGCGGAGGGAAGCGGGAGGTCCCGGGCGGCTGGGAGCCGCTTGATCCTCACCTTCATGGCATCAGCGGCGGCGGGGGTTTGGCTTCGGGTTCGGGGTACGGGGGTTCGGGGTGCGGCCGTCGGGCATCTGGCCGTCCTGGGGCATCTGGCTCCCGGGGGGCGTGAGGAACGCGGGCAGCGGACGGCCCAGCCAGCGAGTGCTCAGGTTCGGGAGGCGCGTGGGGTCTCCCCCGGCGACGTTGCCGCGCGTGGGATCCCCTCCGATGCCGTTGGGATTGACCATCAGCCCCTGGATCATCTCCAGCGTGAACTGCCACTCGTCGTAGCGGGTCCGGCCGTTGAAGATCAGGATCGACTCTTTGCTGCTGCGGCTGCGGACTCCCGTGAACGGCCCCACCTGCTGGGTCCCTTTCTTCTGGCCGATGCCGGTATCCGGATCGATCTCCAGGTCGTCGTCCGGCTCCTGCGGGCCGCCATTCGAATCCCCCTGCCCGCTCCCGGGCAGCGGCTGGCCGTCAGGGCCAGGCGGAGTGAGCGGCTGGCCCTGGCCTCCGGGCGGGATCAGCACCCACCTGCCGTCCTCGGTCATCGGGTCCTTCCAGAGCTTGCGGATCGAGCGCGGCTCGCGCTCGACGAGGTCCTCGAGTCGCATGGGCAGCTGCTGGAACCGGTTCTGGTAGATGCGGATGGCCTCGGCGTACTGAAAACCGCGCGAGATCAGCTCTTCCTCCCGCTCGCGGCGGATCACGTGGCTCCACTTCGGCAACGCGATCGCGAGCGCGATGTTGAGCAGGGTGAGCGTCACCATCAGGATGACGAGGTTGTACCCCGCCTCCGATGAGGTTGATCCCATCCCCCCTCTCCCCCGTGCCGAGGGAGAGGGAGTCTTGCAATCTTTCTCCATCACCATTCCGCGTAAGGCGTCCCGTCGAGAGCGATGGCCGGGGAGCCCGAGTGCACGTCGACGATGCCCGGCCCTCCGTCTCCCTCCTCGGTCTCCACGGGCGGGTTGTCCGGGTCGACCTCTTCGGTAACGACTACCCAGGTGTCGCTGCGCTTGGTGATGTCGTTCGGGATCTTGCGCAGGTATCCCGCTTCGACCAGGGCTTCGAGGCTGGCGGGATAGCGGCCCTTGTCGCCGTAGTGCTGATCGATCACATCGCGCAGAGTGTGCAGGTTCGTCTTGAGGACCGCCTCATTGGCCTTGCGCGGCACGTCCTTGAGCTTGGGCATCGCGATCGCCGCCAGGATGCCGATGATGGCTATGACGACGATCAGCTCCAGCAGGGTGAAGCCGCTCTCGGAGTTTCTCTTGATCTTGGGCTTGGGATCGTGCATCGCACACCTTCCTTTTTTCACCAATCGCGGTAGGGCACTCCGTTGAGCCCGACGCCGCTCGATTGCGAGTAGACGTCGAAGACGTTCTCGCCGCCCCAGGAGTCGGAATCGGGCTCGTCCTGGAAGCTGCGCATGCCCCATTCCGCCTCGCCGGTCATCGGGTCCACCGGGATCCGCCGCAGCAGCTTGAGCTTGCGGTCGATCTGGCCCGCGATCTCCACTCCTTCGACAAGGTCTTCCAATTCGGCCGGGTATCCTTCGGCGCCGACATCGATCGGCAGCAGGCCCATGTCGCTGTAGCGCTTGTAGGTGTCGATCGCCTCGCGCATCATCCGCAGGTCGTGCCGCAGCTCCATCTCCTTGGTCCGCCGGGCGGTGAACTTGACCGCGGGAAACGCCGCTCCGGCCAGGATCACCATCACCGCGGCGACCATCACCAGCTCGGCGAGGGTGTAGCCGGCCTGACCGCGCGTCGATAACTTCCTCGATATCGCACCCATCATGGATCAACCTTCCTATCTCACCGAGACGGCAACGGATCTCGCCCTCACCGGGACCACCGGCTGCAGCTCGGCGTCCATCGCCTTGCTGCGCGAGAAGTCGATCCGGGTCGAGCCCGAGCGGACGGCCCGGAAGGTGATCAAGGCCACGGTGCCCTGCCCGGTCACCCCGGGCACTTCGCCCATGCGGCTCGCGCCGAGCACGACCTCGCCGGGACGCGAGGCGTCGACCAGGATCTGCGCCTCGCCCGGGAAGGTCCCGCGCTCCACCTGCTCGACCACGAGAACCGCCGGGTCGTAGGCGAGCGCCAGCGGCAGGTGCGAGATCGGACGGTCGGCCGACGCCTGCACCTTGACGACGAAGCGCTCGCCCGGATTCACTTTCAGGTTGCGAGGAGCGAGCCAGACCTGCACCGGCGCCGGCGTCCTCGCACGCAGCGTGGCCCCGGCCGACTCCGCTGAGCGCTCCGTGCGCAGGTTCCCGCCGAGCAGGGCTCGGGGAGCCACCGATGCCTGATCACCCGGCGGCTCCTCCACATCCTCATCCTCCGAGTCCGGCGGATTCGGCGGCGGGCTGTCGAGCGGGTTGGTGGTCGGCGGCCGGAAGATGTCGCTCGGCGGCGCCGATGGAGCGAGGTCGATGCCCGGCGGCGGCTGCTGCTCTTCGGGGACCTCGCCTTCGCCCTCGTCGATCATCTCGCCGCTGTCTTCGGGACGCAGGCCCCGCGGCAGGCGCTGGAGCCGGCGGCGGATGGCGTCCTGGATCTCCTCCGGGGTCTCTTCACCCGTCTCGAACGGACCGTCGACGTCGGACTCGACGCGCGGGCTGCCGCCGCGGAAGGTGATGTTGGCCTCGGTGCCGACCCAGATCGGCAGCAGGTCCTCTTCGGTGATCTCGGCGTTGCGGATGATGTGCGGCGTCAGGGTCAGGATGACGTCGGTGCGCTGCGCATCGGTCCGCTTGTTGGAGAACAGCCGGCCGAGGATCGGGATCTCGGAGAGCCCCGGCATGCCGTTCTCGGAGTTGGCTTCGTCGCTGCGGATCAGGCCGGCCAGGAAGTTGGTCTCGCCGTCCTGCAGGCGGATGACCGACTCGATGGTGCGCGTGCCGATGATCGGCTGGTCGCCGCGGTAGGAGTTGATCTGGTCGACCGCGACCTTGACCTTGAGCGTCACTTCCCGGTTGTGGTGCACCCGCGGCTCGAGGTCGATCCGGATGCCCACGTCCTGGTACTGGAAGGAGGTGATGGGCACGACGCTGCCGCCGACCGTGTTCGAGGTATTGAAGGTGGTCAGCGGGATCGGCACCTTGTCGCCGATGACGAGGCTCGCCTTCTCGCCCTCGGTGATGCGGAGCTGAGGCTTGGCCAGGAGCTGCGCGTCGGAGTTCTGCTTGACGAAGTTGTAGAGGAAGTTCGGCAGCGTCAGGAACCAGTTGCTCTGGTTGAGGAACTCCAGGTCGGAAACGCGCACGCGCCCGGCGCTGGTCGCGCCGCCCGTGCTGCCGCCGGTGCCCGTGCCGGGGGTCGCGGCGCCCGTGTCGAGCGTCTGCTGGACCTGGTAGGAGGACAGGCTCACCCCGATGTCGCGCAGCCGCAGCGAGTTGATCTGCAGCAGCTCGACGTCGATCACCACCTCGGCCTTGGACTTGTCGTTGGCCTCGATGATGCGCTCGGCCACCTTCACCTTGTCGGCCGTGTCGCGCAGGATGATGGCGTTGAGCTGCTCGTTGGTGGCGATCTTCTTGGCGTCCACCAGGCTGCGCAGGATCGTCATCATGTCCTTCACCTCGGAGTTGGAGAGGAAGAAGGTCTGGATGACGAGGTCTTCATAGGTGCGCCGGTTCTGCGGCGTGTCCTGGGCGATGATGATCGTGTGCTCGTCGATCACCTTGTAGAAGTGGTTGCCGGCGCGCATCAGGGTCTCGAGCGCGGATTGTGCCGTCACCTGCTTGAGCTCGATGCCGATCTCCTGGTCCTTGAGGTTGGGATCGAACAGGACGTTGATCCCGAACGCCTGGCCGAGGGCGCGGTAGATCTGCATGATGGAGACCGGCTCGGGGAACTCCATGTCGATCGGCTTGTCCGAGCGCGGGTTGAGCACGGGCGGCTGCGGCCGGGTGCCGCGCGTCTTCTTCTTCAACTGGTCGATGGTGGTCGACTCGCGGTTGGCGCGCTGGGCCGCGTACGCCTGCCGCACGTGCTCGAGCTGGGAGAGGGCATACTGGTTGGTGGTATCGAGCTGCACGGCCTGCTGGTACTCGATCAGCGCGCGCTCGATCACCCCCGCCTTCTCGTACTCCTGGCCCTTTTCGAAGTGGGCCTGCGACGCCTTGATCTTGGCGCGGATCAGGGATGCCTTGTAGGCGAGGTTCTCCGGGCTCTGCTCCACGGCCTTCATGTATTCCAGAACGGCCTGGTCCCAGTCGCCACGCTGCGCGGCGATCTCGGCCTGGCGCGAGGCCAGGTGGCTCGTGCAGGAGGCAATCGGCACGAGGACCGCCAGCAGGAGCAGCAGGATCGGGAACCGCACGGTGACTTCACGCATCTTCGACACTCTTCCTCCGTTCTTGGCAGCTAGCGCCCGACGGGCAGCTTCTGCGGCGGCCAGTTGGGAAAGCCCACGAATTGGATCTCCACGGACTCGAACCCGATCTGGCCCACGATGAACCTGTCTTGTATCACCTCACCCTCTTGTACGTTGAGGATGTTCTTTCCGTCCGTGAAGACGGCGATCGGGCGCTCTGGAGGGCCGAACTTGCCCAGATATTGGAGCGTGAACTGCGGCGGCTGCGGCTCGGCCGCCTTGGCGGCTGCGGCCGCGGCGGCGGCAGCCCGCATCTCCGCCAGACGCTTCTCCGCCGCCTCCCGCGCCCTGAGCTCGGCTTCCGAGAGCGGCTTCGGCGGCGGCGGAGTGGGCGCCGGAGGAGGAGGCGGAGGCGCCACGAAGCGCCAGGGGTCGCGCCCCGGCTTGTAGTCGCGCGCCGTGCCCCCGAGCTCGGCGATGCGCAGGTCCACCACCTCTTCGACCTGCGGCCGCTCCGCCGTCTGCCCGAGGGCGCCGACCCGCCCCATGGGCGCGAAGTCTCCGGAGTCGTCTTTGCCGCCGACCTCTTCTCCGCCGCCCATCCCCATGGCGGGCCCGACCCAGTGCCAGGCCGCGAACAGGACCACGATGCCGAGGACGGCCAGCAGCATCTTGGTGCGCCCCTCGTTCACGACGACGACCTCCCACCGGTGCGCGCGGCGACGCGGCGCGCCGCTCCCGCATCTACCGAACCGGGCTCAAGGGAGAACAGGGTCGAGATCTTGAGGCTCATCCGCAGCTCCGGACCCGTATCCTGGCCCGCCTCGGAGAGCGTGATCGCCTCCAGGGTCAGGAACGAGTCGGAGTGCTCCATCAGGTTGATGAACTGCCGCAGCTCCAGGTAGGTCCCCTCGACGGTGAAGTTGTGCGACCGCTTGACCAGGCCGTAGTCCTCGATCGCCTCCTCGGGGTAGGAGAGCGCGCGCGGATGGAGCCCGGCCTTGCGGGCCAGCGACTTGATCTCGCTCGTCGCCCGGGTCATCCGCTGGCTGCGGGTCGAGAACTGCTCATTGTAGAGCTGCCTGACCGCGACCTCCGCAGCGGCGGCGCGCTGGAGGCGGCGCTCCAGCTCCTTGCGCTTCAGCAGCTCCGGCTGGAGCTGCTTCTGAGCTTCCCCGAGGCCGGCTTCCAGCGACTGTACCTGGTCGGCGTAGCCGAAGCGATAGACGGAGAACGCCACGGCGTTGGCCAGGAAGAAGAGCAGCGCGGGCACCCAGACCCAGAGGCGCAGGCGCCAGATCTCGGATTGGTCCTTCATTCCGTCTCCGATTCGTCGGCTGGACCTTCCGTGGGAGGCGCCACGCGGGGAGCAGGTGCCGCGGGAGTCTCTTCCTCCACCACCTCCGGCACTTCCTCGACCGTTACGCCAGGCGTCGGGTTGCGCGGCTTGTAGGTCACATGGATGTTGAACGTGATGCGGTCCCCCTCGTCGCTCTGAGCTTCCCCCAGGAGGTCCGGGTTCTCGAAGTAGTCGCCGAACATGTTGTCGACGAACTGGTACATCTCTTCGTCGTTCTTGGCCTCGGCGGCGATGACCAGCGGCACCCGGTCACTGGCGAGCGGCGCGTCCCTCTCGGCGGCGTTCCGGCCCCTCCGCGGGCCCTCTTTCCCGCTGATCGCCGCCGGCTGGAGCTGGATCAGGCGCACGTTGTTCGGCATGATCGCGGTCAACCGGTCGAAGAGCAGGCTCCAGGAGAAGGTGCGCTCCGCGATCTTACGGTTCAGGAACTCGACCTGCTCGTTCTGCTGCTCCAGGTTCAGAGCGGCGAGGCGGGCTTCCAGCTGGCCGATCGCCTCCCGCTCGCGCTCCACCTGCTCTTCCATGCGGCCCAGCTCGTCGCGCTTTTCGGTCGAGCCCGAGAGGTAGTTCCAGAACAGGGTCACGTTGCCCAGCAGGAGCAGCCCGCCGAGAGCCCAGAGGAGCAGCGCCACCCGGGTGACGGGCCGCGTGTTGAGAAACGGCCGCCGCGAAAGGTTCAGGTGCGCCCGTATTTCGCCCATTATGCGATCTCCTGCCGGACGGCGCCGAGCATGGGCGCGATCTCGCGCCAGGGGGGAGCGACCGGATCTTCGCTGCGCAGGGAGGGCAGGGTGCGGCCGTCGATCGGGAGGACGGAGGGGGTAGCCGGGCCCTCGCCGAGCCCCTCGCGCAGGCGCTCCATCCAGTTCTGCTCCTCCTCGGGCGGCGCCAGCAGCAGCATGGGACCGAGCGTCGAGCCGGGGAAGTGCTCGTGGAGGAAGTTGCGGGTGAGCTTGAGGTCGCGGGTCACGAAACTGACCTGCGGGCCCTCGGGCATCCCGCCCGTGAATGGCTTGTAGCGATGCAGCACGGGCTCGCCGCCGCGCGCGAAGATCAGGGTGTAGCCCTCGGGCTCGACCTGGACGACCGCCGAAAAGCCATCCGTGGGCGGGATCTCGACCGCCGACAGCAGCGCCAGGCTGGAGCTGGTGATGCGGCCGATACGCACATGGTGGGCGGCGAAGGCGTCTTCCACTTGTGCGAGGAGCTGCTCGACGCCGAAGCCCAGGAGCAGGCGCCGGGGCTCTTCCTGGACCGGCAGCGGCTCGACCTCGGCGGCGCTGACGCGCAGCTCGTCCACCCGGAAGGGGACGAGGCGGCGCAGCTTCCAGCGCAGCACCTCGTCGCGCGCCTCGGTCTGGCTGGGCACGTCGGTGATCTCCGAGAAGCTCACCCGCAGCCAGGCGTCGGGCACGACCAGGGAGGCCTCGCGAATCCCGCTGCCCTGCCCCTGGACCAGGCCGCCCACGAAGGAGGTGAAGGCCGCGGGATCGCGCAAGGGTCCTCCCAGCAGGCCGCTGTGGAAGGAATCCGGGGGCAGGGGCGCCTGGCGCCAGTTGCGCAGCCGGAAGCCCTGGCGGTCGCGCACGAACTGGCCATAGCGCAGCCGGCGCCCATCCAGAGAAAAGGCGTGCGGCGGCGCCGGCACCGGGTCGTACCCGAGCAGCTTACGGATACCGCTAGTCCACGAAGGTGACTTTGTTGATCTCACGCAGCGTCGTCACTCCCCGGAAGACCATCTCGAGCGCCGACTCGCGCAGGAAGGTCATCCCCTCTTCTTTGGCCGCCCGCTTGATCTCGGACGCGGGCCGGCGGTCCAGGATCAGCTCCCGGATGTGATCGGAAAGGTCCAGCAGCTCGGACACCGCGAGCCGCCCGAGGAACCCGGTGCCGTTGC
>DATLNC010000064.1:0-2965 GCA_035536935.1 Thermoanaerobaculia bacterium | reverse complement strand
CCCCCGCCCCCGCCGCCGCGGGCCTCCCCGCTGCCTCTGCGTGCCGGGAGTTCACCCGGGTGATCGTCCTCGGTCACCGGTGGAGAGGCTTCGGCGACTCGGGGAAAGGCTTCCGCGACTCGGGGAAAGGCTTCCGCGACTCGGGGAAAGGCTTCCGTGACTCGGGGAAAGGCTTCCGCGACTCGGGGAAAGGCTTCCGCGGCTCGGCCTGTCGCGGGCGAGACCTCCTCGAAACGCTCGCTCTCCGCGACCAGCAGCCCGGCCAGGGCAAGGCTGCGGAAACGCTTCTCCCACACCAACTGCAGACGCTCGGAATCCTCCGCCCCCAGCAGCTTCCCGCCGGTTGCGCAGTTGAAGGAGTCGTTGGCCCAACACTTCGGACAGAGGTGACGTAGGGCATGCGGAGAGGATGCCTCGAAGCCAGGAAGGGCCGGAGGGCTGGTAGTGGAAATCTGGGAATCTTCCAAACCGGCCAGCCGGGATACAATCGGACCTAGCTGAACCCTGGATCCCTGGAGGCGCCCCGATGACCTGTCCGCCCGAGGCGCGGCCGCTTGTCGTCCTGTTGCTGGCCGCCATGAAGAACCTCACCCTGACGAAGATCGGGCGCCGCATCGGTATGGAGGCGAAGACCGTCTCCTACCACCTCACCAAGGAGGCCCCCCTCAACGACGAGCAGTTCGAGCTGCTCCTGCAGGGGATCGAGGCCACTCCCGGGGAGGTTGCCGGAGCCATGATCTGCTACGAGGCCCTCGTGCCCGATCCGGCTCTGACGCCGCAGGAGAGGGACGTCGTCGAAACGGAAGTGCGGGAGGTCGCCGGGTGGTACCGCGGGATCCTGACCGAGTCCGTCCCCCTCTCCCGCGCGGTGCCGCCGCTGGACGAGTACCCCCATCCCGCCGAGGTCGAGCCAGCCCGTCAGCTCGCCAGAATCCGTCTCCTGTACCTCAAGCAGCTTCCCCAGGCCAACCGGCTGCCCGTCGTGAAAGCTGCCCGCGAGCTGCAGACCTGGGCCCTCTGCGAGCAGATCGCCGAAGAAGCGGTGCAGGCGGCTTCGAGGAACCTGGGCGAGGCGTTCCACTGGGCGAAGCTCGCCCGGCAGATCGCCCTCTGGGCCAAGGGGCCGGACGGCTGGCGCACTCGGCTCCAAGGGTACGCGGCCGCGGTCTTCGCCAACACGCTGCGCGTCGCCGGCAAGCTGAAGGATGCCGACGAAGCCATGAAAGAGGCCAGGCGCCTCTGGGTCGCCGGCTCCGATCCGGACCACATCCTCGATCCGGGGCGCCTGCTCGACCTGGAAGCCTCCCTGCGTCGCGCTCAGCGCCGTTTCAAAGATGCCATCACCACCCTCGACGCAGCCCTCCTCGTGAGCAGCACCCCCGCCCGCATCCTCGTCAAAAAGGCCTTCACCCTGGAGGTGATGGGCGACTACGCGGGAGCCGTCGAAGCTCTGCGCGAAGCCGAGCCCCGGCTGGACAAGCGCTCCGAGCCCCGGCTCTGGTACAGCCACCGTTTCAACCTCGCCGTGAACTTCAGCCATGTCGGCCGGCACACGGAAGCCCGCGACCTGCTGGAGCAGGTCCGCGAGGTCGCCATCGACCTCGGGGACGAGATCTTCCTGCTCCGCGTGACCTGGCTGGAAGGCCGGATCGCCGCGGGCCTCGGCGGGAGGGAGGAGGCCCGCCTGCGGCTGGATCAGGCCCGGCGGGGGTTCGCCGCCAAGGAGATGTTCTACGACGTCGCCCTCGCCCTGCTGGAGCACGCGGGCCTGCTCCTGGACGAGGGCCGGACGGCCGAGGTCAAACACCTGGCCCTGCATCTGCGCCAGGTGTTTCAGTCCGAAGAAGTTCACGAGGAAGCCCTCTCCGCCCTGCGTCTCTTCCGGAAAGCGGTCGAGCGCGAGGAGGCCACGGCGGAGCTGGCCTACCGCATCCTGGCCTTCCTCTTCCGAGCCCGGCACGACCCGGGCCTCCGCTTCAAGTCATGAACCCTTGCGGCAGCCATCAGGATCTGCCCCGCAACCTTCGTCCTGCTGCGGCTGCGGCACCGGACGGCAGCGGCCATCCGGATCTGCCCCACAACCCTCGTCCGGAGACGCCTCGCTCCAGACTGTGGAGAGGAAGGACCAGAAGGTGTCGAGCAGGGACGGCTGGCTGACGATGGAGCCGATGAGGGCCAGGGCGATGACGGTTCTGCGCATCGGGGCGTTCTCCTGAGCGGGCGCCGGCGGCGAGCCTCCGCGGCCCGCTCCTAAGGAAAAGAGTGCTTTGGAGGTTGCAGTCTGGGAAAAATCCCAGATTTTGTCTACCAGGGGGTCGGAATGAACCGAGAGAACCGGCTGGTGCGCCTCTTCCGTGCGCTGACCGACAAGACGCAGCAGGAGCTCGCTGCCGAGCTCGGCATCATGAAGGGGACCCTGACGAATTGCGAGAGCGGCAAGCTCAAGCCCTCGTCCGCCCTCCTCGACCGGATGGCTGAGCGCGCCGGCATCACGGTCGGCCAGGGGGACGAGCTCCTCCAGCTCCACGACACTCTCAGCCGGACTCCGCAAAGGGTGGGCCGCGACCCCGAAGCCCTCTTCGCCGATCTCGGAGAGCCGCTCCGCACCCGGGCCCATCGAGCCTTCCAGAGGCTCCTCATCCTGCGCCTACCCGACACTCCGCCGCGAGCGGAAGACCGCATCCCCGCCAAGGAGCTGTTCGCCAACCTCGAAGAGCTGACCCCCGACCAGCGGCTCGCGGTGGTCCGCATCGCCACCGAATACCAGACCTGGGCCCTCTGCGAGCTGGCGGTCGAAAGATCTCTGGCTGGGGAAGGGGAGGCATGGGCGGAGCTGGCGGTGGAGATCTCCGAGTATGTGGGCGGGGGGAAGGAGTGGCAGAACCGCGTCCGGGGCTACGCGCTGGCGGCGAAGGCCAGGGCGTTGATGGGGGCGGGGAAGGTGAGGGAGGCGGCAGGGGTGTCG